>DMAT01000447.1 GCA_003451635.1 Syntrophus sp. (in: bacteria)
ATACATCGGTGTGCATGACGCCGTCGATGAAATGGACGTCCTGATAGTAGAGGTCATCCGATGCATGGGCGATCATAATGGCTTTGAGGGCGGGCGGTTTACGCCTGGCGACCATAAGGGAGTTGAATGCCCCCCAGGAGAGGCCATACATTCCCACCTTGCCGTTCGACCACTCTTTATTGGCGAATTGGTTGATGATTTCCACACTGTCGGACAGCTCTTGTTCGGAATATTCCGCTTCCGGAATCACCCCGCCGCTGTCGCCGGTGCCGCGAAGATCAACTTTTGCAACCACATATCCGTGCCTGGCAAAATAGGCGCCCACGGGATAGTCCCAGGACAGATAACACAGGTCGTCCTTCCGGTACCCGTTCATTTCGAAGAAGACGGGAAATTTTTCTTCCGATTTTTTTGACTTGGGCATCCAGTAGGAAACGGCCAGCTTGACGCCGTCGGGCATGGTGAGAGTCCCCCTCTCCACAGTGAATTCATATCCCGACGAGGAGAACGTTTCGGTCTCTTCCCCGCCTTCATCCTCGGCCTCGGATTGGGGGGCCGCCATTATGGCGCCTCCGGGGGGGGACAGGATAGCAAGGCCGATTAAGGAAAGGGTGAGAAGTGTCAAGAGGTGCTTTTTCATGTCCGCTCCTTTATTTTGGGAAGCAATAATCCACGACTGTCCTTGGATTCCTGATCTGTAACGGGAGAAAACCCGCAAGGAAATTATAGGGAACAGCGGTGGTTGTGTCAAGGAAAAGAAGGGACAGGAAAAGAAGGGACAATTTCAAAGGTGAGGTTTCTCCCGTGTACCTGCAAGATGGGAATCATTCGATATGATATTGAAAAAAACTATCTATTCCGATATGATATTTGCTGACAAGAAAGTGTTCCCAACGCCACTCATAACGGAGAACCTTCCATGACAACAAAGACGATTCTGGTGATCGAAGACAACGAGATGAACATGAAGCTCATGAGGGCCGTTCTCGAACTCGGTCCGTACCGGATGCTGGAGGCGGTCGATGCGGAAACGGGTCTGGAGCTGGCCCGAAAGGATCATCCGGACCTGATTTTGATGGATATCCAGTTGCCGGGGATGGACGGATTGAGGGCGACCCGAATCATCAAGTCGGATCAAGAATTAAGGACTATTCCCGTATTTGCGATCACCGGTTTTGCCATGGAAGCGGATAAGGAAAACGCCAAGGAACTCGGATTTGACGACTATATCGTCAAACCGTTCAAGGTCAAGACGCTTTTGGAAAAGATCGCCCGTCATTTCGGCGCTGGGAGCTACGATCACTGATTGGGCGGCGGAAGCCCGAAAATTCAGCTTAGGTTAAACACGCTCGGCTGGTCCTGATGATTGCAGGCGCCGGTTGGTGGCGCTGTTCCACGGAAAAGGACAGATTATGGGTCAAATGGATTCGCATGGGGCGACGGCCAGGGAGATCAGTTGCCGGGTTACGCGCACTTTAATCATGTACGTCCGGGAAGCGAATGGATGCCTCGGCAACCTTCTGGACGGCCTGGCGTTGGATGAAGGTTATCTTACCGACACAAACAACTGGGTGTCCCACGCATTCCTCCATATCCTCTATGGGCGGATGATCGCCATCCTCGGGGACGAGAATGCCGTGTACAATATGGCTCTCGCCTCGAAGAAATATGAGTCTATGGGACTGTTGGACTGGATCGCCCGGCTCCTGGGAAATCCGAAACTGCTCTACATGCGGGCCCCCTGGTACAATCGGCTCCTCAAGGCCAATGGCGATGTCTATATCCGTGAATCCGGCGATTCCTGGGTCATTCTCGAGGACAGGTACCACGTCGGCGCTCAGAAGACCCGTTGCGACTGCGATTACACCCGGGCGATTATTGCCGGCATTCCGACGATATTCGACATGCCTATGGCCCGGGTGGAGGAAATCGAGTGCCAGGTGGCGCCGGAGGTGTACGGCAAAAGAACATGGCCGGATGCTCCCGTCCATGCCAGCCAGGGGTGTCTCTACCGGATTCAATGGGAGGCCCGGGAGAGGCCGCCGCTCTGGAAACGGCTATTTCAGCGGTACAGTGTTTACCGCAAGGCCATCAATGACCTCCTGGAGACCAACCGGGTGGTCCAGGAAAAATATGAAGAGGTCAGGAAAATGGCCCTTGACCTGGAGACGGCCAACCGGCGGCTCACCGAATCGAAGGGGCAGCTGGAAGAATTCATGGGTGAGCTGAAGGCCTCGGAGCTTCGTTACCGGCTCCTGGCGGATAATGTGACTGACATAATCTGGACGTTCAGCCTGGGAACCATGCGGTTCACCTATATCAGTCCTTCCGTTCAGGCCCAGCGGGGTTACTCCGTGGAGGAGGCCCTGGCCATGTCTCTCGAAGAGACCCTTCCCCCCGAATCATTGGCAAGGGCGATGAAGATGCTGACGGAGGCCCTGGCCAGGGAGGAAGAGGGAAAAGGCGAATCGAACATGCCGGAGACCTTCGAAATCCAGCATAGTTGCAAAGACGGCTCCCTGCGCTGGGCAGAGATCAGGGCCTCCCTCCTGAGAGACGAATTGGGCAAGGCCGCGGGTGTACTGGGCGTAACCCGAGACATCTCGGAGCGGAAGCGCGCCGACATGCTCTACCAGGCCAATATCGCCGCTGAGGCCGCCAGCGCCGCAAAGAGCCAATTCCTGTCCCACATGAGCCATGAACTCCGGACGCCCCTTAATCACATCATGGGGTTTACCGAATTGATTTTGGATAAAAACTTCGGCGATCTGAATGAAATCCAGGAGGAGTATCTCTCCGATGTTTATAAGAGTAGCGAGCACCTGCTTTCCCTGGTAAACGAGATCCTGGACATATCCAAAATCGAGGCAGGGAAGTTTGAATTGAGGCCGTCCGAATTCAACCTGAAGCGGCTGCTGGAAAACAGCCTGTCCATAATTGCGGACAAGGCGCACCAGCGCCGGATAATCCTGGCGGCCGGCATTGGTGACATTCCCGAAACCATCTTCGCCGATGAACTCCGGGTCAAGCAGATCCTCTACAACCTGCTGTCCAACGCCGTGAAATTCACCGAAGACGGCGGCAGTATTTCTTTGGGCGCCCGCCTCAGGGAAGGAACGGCGGGAATCACGACGGCGGGCACACCCCCAATACGAGAGGTGGAGATCAGTGTGTCCGACAACGGCATCGGAATCAACGGGGAAGACAAGGAAAAGATCTTCGAGCCCTTTATCCAGAGAGAGAATCCGTTGAGTCGGAAGTATCCGGGAACGGGCCTGGGATTGGGGCTTACGAAACATTTCGTCGAAATGCACGGCGGCAGGATCTGGGTGGAAAGCGGGGGGCCGGGAACAGGGGCTACTTTCCGATTTGTCCTGCCCTGCAGATTCCGGTTCAAAATCTTACGACAATAAGAAAAGGAGGATTTACGATGGAATTTATGGATTGCGTGAAATTTGCCAATGAAAACCCCGTCGCCTGGTTTGCCACCAGCGATGGAGATCAGCCAAGGGTGAGGGCCCTGGCAATATGGTTTGCCGATGAAAAGGGCTTTTACTTTCAAATCGGCGGCATGAAGGATGTATATAGGCAATTGCTGAAAAATCAGAAGGTGGAGGCCGCTTTTTACAAATCCGGCGAACCGGCAGGGATCGTCATGAGAGTGAAGGGAGAGGCTGAATTTTTAAACGACGCCGGATTGAAAGAAAAGGTCCTTGCGGACAGGCCGTTTCTCAAACAGTTTGGCCTCACCCCCGACCATCCCGATCTCGTGATTTTCAGGATATCAAAAGGAGAGGCCTTTTTCTGGAACTTTGAGAACAATTTGGAACCTAAAAAGCTTATCAGCTTCGGAAACTGAGGTTTACCTGCGTTAAAAGAGTTTAACTATGAGGGGATAGTTGTCCCCGCCATGTTTCCGGAAGCCTTGGCATGCCAAGTTCCTCGCTCATATTTGCCATTTTTTTTGCCGGGTGGTTTTTCTCGTCGCTTGTCCTCAAAAACATGCCTCGCCTCCTTTAATAGCAAGGACTTCCAATTCTTGATCTGGTTGGGATGGACATGGTAGTATTCAGACAATTCGGAAAGAGTCCTTTTGCGGTTGATCCATTCAGATACGATCTGGGCCTTGAATGACCCGCTGTATGACTGACGTTTCCCTTTTATTGCCAGTGGGACTTCGGAGTAATTTTGCTGAGCGGTCATTAAATCCTGCGGACCTCCTTTATTTTTGAGATTAATAAAGATCTGATTAATCGCGCAATACCTGTATCTGCATTAGCTGTTACGAAAATGTATGCTAACAGATAATTGTGGAGAAAAGATGGAGGACCTGTGGAGGACCTGTGGAAACTTTGTATGCTTTTGATTCCTGCCATCTAAAAAAACGTCATTATTCATTGGAATATCCAATCATCAAGGATGCTATCTTGTTATTTCCAATCTCCTGATGCGCGCTTCCGTCGGTTCTTCAACGGACGCGACTTCCGGTTTCGCTCTCAGGCCCGTAACGATACTCAGATTCACTTTAATGATAGCTTCTATTTTATCGGGTGACGGACGTGCCATGACCGCGAAGATTTGCCTGTCAACATAGGCGCTCATTTTTAACAGATTAAAGCGCAAGTCCTGGGGTAAGGGGCTATCCAGAGAAGCCACATTGGCCTGGAAGATACTCCAGATCATCTGGTTGAATCTAAGCGCCTCTCCCAGCATTTTTTTCCTTCCCTCTGTTTCCCAATTATCGAGACACTCCTTGAGCATCAGGGCCCCCTTGGTCAGGACGCGGGCCTCCGTCTCCCGGGGCGAATTTGTGATCCGTTCAACTTTCTGATATGCATATAACCCTCTTTTATTCATTGCCATAACCCCCTATTCTAACGTATCTATATGTAATCAGATAATTTTGGCAGTTTGAGTATCGTGGCGGTCGTCTCCAGGACAACTTTGTAGGTGGTTTCCCGCGCCTTAAGTACAACGGCGGCCTGTTCGACGCTGCCTGTCTCGACGGCCGACAGACTGGACTCGACGGTCGTTGTCAAATTGTCCCATCTTTTTTCATTAGTGCTCAATTGGGAGGCAATGTTCGCCAGACGCACCTGTTCCGCCGTGACAAGGTCGATTGCTTCTGCCAGGGAATTGCCGCTTTTGGAGATCAGGGCATCGTCGCAACTGTTATTTTTCAGGGCGGTGATGGTTTGGCGCAGGGCACTCAGGGTTTTACTGAACAATGCCCCTCCGTCTCTGTTCATTTCAACGGCGCTGTTCTCTTCGATGATAATCTTCTTCCCGCCTGCGTCGCCCCGGTATGCCGCATATGTCGCCACTTCCTCACCGTCGGCATCCGTGGCGCTGATAGTGAAATCATAGACGCCGTCGGACAAGAGATTGCCGCTGTCGTCGCAGCCGTCCCAGGCGATCGTGTTGTTGTCTTTGCTGCCTCCGGACGCTACCGTCAGTGTTCGAACCACCGTTCCGTCCGTGTCGGTGATTTCGATGGTCACATCGGAAGCCGCTGCCGACAAGGCAAAGATAACATTGGCAGGCGTGCCGTCAGAAATTGCGACCTCATCGGCGAAAGGGATCGTATCGGCATGATCGTATCCGTACATGTAATCACCGCTGAATCTCGTATTGGCAAGAGCGATCAGTTGCTCGTAGATGCCCTCCAGTTGTCCGCTGGCACTGCTTGCCGTGCCGTTATCCGCCGCCGTATCCAGATCCATGACGATGTCTTCGGCTTCCTGAAGCAGGGAACTCACCGCTTCCAGGGTGTGATTGCCGGCCTCGATCAATGTGTTGGCCTGGTCGATATTCGACAGGTACTGGGCATAACTGGAAAGCGTCGTTCGATCTGCCAGGATTTGCTCTGTTGCCGCCGGATCATCGGAAGGTTTGTTGATCTGTTTTCCCGAGGCCACGATAATCGCAGCGTCATTGAGTTCTTTCGTCTGTTTCACTATCCATTTGATTGCATCGTTCATCATCATATTTTGTGTTACCCTCATTTTTTTACCTCCCGTGGTATTCCTTTTGATCATATT
>DMAT01000222.1:0-3031 GCA_003451635.1 Syntrophus sp. (in: bacteria)
CCTCGTAGTGGAGGTCCTGGGCCATGGCGAACTGGAAGGTGTAGGTTTCCGGGAATTCCTTCCGGCCGCCTTCGGGGTTTATCTTGCCGAGATAGTTGGAGATGGCGCCATCGTAACGGGCCGTCAACTGGAAGGTTTTGGTCGCCAGGCGGAAATTTGTCGCCTCGGAGATCTTCCCGCCGGTCTGCTTCATTTCTTCAATTATTCCGGAGTAATCGCCCGGATCAGTAACAACGCTGACGAAACGGTAATTCTTGGCCGCCGCCCGGAGCATGGTGGGGCCGCCGATATCGACGTTTTCCACCGCTTCTTCGAGAGAGCACCCCTCTTTGGCCACAGTATCCTCAAAACGATAGAGATTGATGATGACCATATCGATGAGGTCAATGCCGTGGGCCTGCACGGCCTCAAGGTGCTTGGGATTGTCCCTGAGGGCGAGGAGTCCGCCGTGAATTTTGGGGTGGAGGGTCTTGAGGCGACCGTCCATCATTTCCGGAAAACCTGTATAATCGGATACATCCCGCACTTCGAGACCGCTCTTTCGCAGCTGCGCCGCCGTCCCCCCCGTAGAGAGAATTTCCACGCCAAAGCTGCTTAATTCCTTGGCAAAATCGACGATGCCCTGTTTGTCGGTGACGCTGATCAGTACCCGCTTGATGACGTTCAAATGCATAAATTATCTCCCTGTTTGTTTAGACTATGATTTTATTTTCGTAAAGCTTCCATGTGGCGGACCCGTTTGTCGATGAGGGCCGCCGTGCCGATGTCCGGTCGGTGGGCGACGGGACCGCGAATAGCGGCTACGGCATTTTCTGCCATGATTTCAGCTTCATACAGATTATCTGCTACCCCGACAACACCGATGGCCCGGGAAGTGGTCATATACAGGCCGTCATCCCTTTTGTCCACGGAAGAATAATAGAGTCTTGCCTGACCCGTGTCTCCCACTTCAATTCCGGCCGCCGTCGACTGGGCGTCGGGATGGTCCTTGGGGAGGCCGTATCCCTTGGGAACGATGTATTTACAGACAGTTGCCTTCTTGTCGAAGGTTACGGGAAGGCGATCGAGGGCGCCGTTTATAATGGCCTCACAGATGTCCACAAAATCCGTCTGCAGGAGGGGAAGGATATTCATGGCCTCCGGATCGCCGAAGCGGGCGTTGTATTCCAGGAGCCGGATGCCGGACCTGGTGATCATGAAGCCGCCGTACATGACGCCTTTGTAATATGTGCCTGTTTCACGATAGATGGCTGCGGCGAATTGGCGGGTGATTTCCAGACCCGCTGCGACATCCTCGGGCTTTAGAAACGGAAGGGAATGGTCTTCGCAGGAATATGACCCCATGCCGCCGGTATTCGGTCCCTTGTCATCAACGAAGCGCCGTTTGTGGTCCTGGACCGGAGGGGTAGCGATTACGTGTTGCCCATCGCAAAGACATTGAAGGGAAAATTCCTCGCCGGCCAGTTTTTCCTCTACAATTACCTGATCATGTTCCTTCAGGATCTGACGGCAAATCTCCAGGGCCTCTTCCTTATTGAAAAAATGATCCCCCTGAACCATTACCCCTTTACCGCCTGTCAGTCCGTCGGGCTTTACCACCACCTCATCGAGGGGGGCAATGAATTCCGGGATGCCCGCTTCCGAGGTAAAGACACGGAAAGGCACATTTCCGGGAATGCCGTATTTATCCGCAAGATTGCGTGTGAATGACTTCGAGGTCTCCAGCCTGGCAAGGGATTTTGTGGGTCCCACCGCCGGGATTCCTGCCGTCAAGAGGTAATCGACAACCCCTTCGTTCAGGGGGTCTTCGGGGCCCACAATGGCAAAGGCCGTTTCATTGACCCGGGCAAAATCGCAAATGGCGGCCATATCGCTGTATCCTCCCAGGCGAATGCCCCTGGAAAGATTAGCGATTCCGGGATTGTTGGCCTTCATGTAGGCAAATAGCCCCGGGTTCTTCACGGAACGGACCAGGGCTTCCGCAATCGCATGCTCCCGGGCGCCGTTGCCGATGAGAAGAATGTTGGGCATGGTATTTATCCCTCCCTTTTTATTTTCGGGTTGTTGAATACCCAGTGTCGTGCTAAATATCGGAAAAGGACATTTCAGTCAATGATGACTTCGTAAAAATCCATATGCAGGAAGTTATTTAAAAGGAGCGACAGTAGAAAAATGAAAAATAAACCTATAGGTGCGGTTATTTTAGCGGCCGGGAAAGGAACGAGAATGCAGTCTGAGCTGGCCAAGGTTCTCCATCCGATCTGCGGGAGACCCATGCTGTGTTACAGCGTCGATTTGGCAAAGGAGATAGGCGCGAACCGGATCGTAGCGGTGATCGGTCACCAGGCACAGCGGGTTCGTGAATCCTGTGGAGGTCAGGAGGTGANNCACAGGAGCGGCAGCTCGGGACAGGACACGCCGTTCTCCAGGCAAGGGGGGCCTTTGCAGACTATGACGGCCTGATTTTGATCCTCTGCGGCGACGTTCCCCTCTTGAAGGAATCAACGGTCGCATCCCTTATCGCCCACCATGACGCTTCCGGCGCCGTTGTTACGGTGATGACGGTTATTCTAGATAATCCGGGAAGTTACGGGCGGATTGTAAAAAATAACGCCGGAGAGGTATTAAGAATCGTGGAGGCGAAGGACGCCACGGCGGGGGAAAAGGCGATCCGGGAAATCAACACGGGAATCTATTGCGCCGATAGCCGCTTCCTCTTCAATGCCGTAGGACGGATCGAGAACAACAACGTCCAGAAAGAATACTATCTGACGGACATCATGGAGATTGCCCGGCGGGATGGGCATAAGGTGTCGGCCTTTGTCGTCGGGGATGAGACGGAAGTTATGGGAATCAACACCCCGGATGATCTCGACTACGCCTGCCGCCTTATGGAAGGCACAATCGGGGAGGGCCTCATCGCGGGAGGTAAGGAACGGGGGAGGGGCGTTTTTTGAAAATCGGCGCCTTGGAATTTGACCATCCCGTCTTTCTGGCGCCCATGGCGGGGATTACGAACCTTCCCTTTCGA
>DMAT01000222.1:3066-7950 GCA_003451635.1 Syntrophus sp. (in: bacteria)
CAACGGCCTGGTCAGAGGTTCACAGAAGACCTGCCGCTATCTGGATAGCGACCGGAGTGACCGGCCTTTGGGGGTCCAGCTTTTCGGAAGCGACCCGGCGCTTATGGCGGAAGGGGCGCGTATCGTCACGGATCGGGGGGCGGATCTGATTGATATCAACATGGGTTGTCCCGTTAAAAAGGTGGTCCGGGCGGGGGCCGGGGCTGCTCTCCTTCGGGACCCGGAAAAGGCGGGCATGATTATACGGGCCGTGCGCAGAGCGACCCCATTGCCGCTGACGGTTAAGATCCGCACCGGTTGGCGCCCTTCTGAAATCAGCGCCCCCATAATTGCCAGGATTGCTGAGGACGAGGGGGCCAGCGCCCTGGTCATTCATCCCCGGACAGCGGATCAGGGCTTCAGTGGATTAGCGGACTGGGAAGTCATTCAGACTGTTAAGAAGGCCCTGCACATTCCTGTAGTCGGTAACGGCGACATCCGCAACCCCGGGGATGCCAGAAAAATGATGCAGATTACCGGTTGCGATGCGGTGATGGTTGGTCGTGCCGCCCTCGGAAACCCCTGGATTTTCAGGGATATAGTTGGAAAAAAAGGGGAAGGGGGAGGGGATGTAAATGCCCGCTCCGTGTCCCTTAAGGAGAGGGAAGAGGTCATTAGGGACCATCTGGAAATGGAGACGGAGTATTCAGGAGAATATGGGGGTGTTCAGAGCTTCCGGAAACACCTCCTCTGGTACACGAAGGGTCTGCGCGGCAGCGCACCCTTTAGGCAGAAAATCAGCGGGTTCCACGAGCAGGAGCCCATGTTGGCAGCACTGCTGGCCTATTTTGAAGAAGTGAATAATGCCCTTGACTTTTAGATGTCCTTTTGGCATAGTCAACCCGCGTTGATTATAAGGAAAAGGTAGGGTGGGTCTGTGGAATTTGTCAAATTTAAAGAGCTTGAAGAGAGAATTACCAAGATTCTCCAGGAAAAGGTGGTTTTAAAAACACGCAGTCAGGAGTTGGAAGAACTCCTTAAAAATAAAGATAGAGAGTTGGAAGAGGCAAATAAAAAATTAAAGGGATTGAACGAGGAAAGGGAGACCGTTCGCACCAAGGTAGATTCGTTACTCGATTTGCTTCAGGATATATAAGCTCCGCAATAAGCTCTCTTTGGGGTCATGAAGCTTGAAGAAGCGTTATTATATCAAGGTTATGGGACAAGATCTGTCGGTTGTGAGTGATGCAGAGGAAGAGCATGTTGCGCAGGTTGTCCAGTATGTCAATGACAAGGTAGAAGAAATTGGTAAACAAACCAGCCATTTTAACAGCCTTAATATTGCCATCCTGGCGGCCTTGAATATTGCGGATGAATATTTCAGAGTAAAGGTTGCGGAGGAGATCATCCATCAGCAACTTGAAAGCAGGTCGGAGAAGTTAATCAGCCTGATCAACGAGGCAGTATAGACTCATTGATCATCCCCTGCGATGCGCGTGATTAACTGAAGTCTTTTGATCCAACACCTTGGAATCGGGGCCCTCTCCTTGTTTGCCGTGTGCATGTCTGCCGACATCCGTAACAACGGGGGGCAGGAAGCCTGAAGCAGCAACATAGGCACCCACTTTTAGGAACGGTTCAGAACGGTGGTTAGCACGGCATAAGCGGGGGTTTTTATTACCTTGGCAAAAGCCCCGTAGATATATCCTTCGTAAAATCCCTTTAAAAAATTTGTTCATTCCTTGAGAGGTTGTATCTCCCGGCGTCTGGTGCGGGGGAACACCGGAAGTGGGCCCGGATCTTATGCACGTGACCTGGCTCGGGGGATATAAAAGGAGGAGGTGTAAGAGAATTGAGTACACTCATGATGATATTATTATTGTTGGTCGCCCTCGTTATTGGCCTGGTTGTGGGCTATATGGCGATGAATGTCCTGTCAAAAAAGAAGATCGCCGCATCGGGAAGCCTTGCTTCCCGGATCATCGATGAAGCAAAGAAGGAAGCCGAAAATATTACAAAAGAATCGATGCTTCAGGCAAAAGAAAACCTTCTCAAGGTGAAGACGGAGTTCGAGAAGGATACCCGGGAACGGAAAGATGAACTTGATGCCGTTGAGAGGCGGATTCGTTCCAAGGAAGAGAACCTTGAAAAGCGCATGGATGGACTTTCTCAAAAGGAAAATAATATTGAGAACCGGGAACGGGGTCTGATTCAGAAGGAACAATCCCTTCAGGATAAACATGAACAAATGAATCGGAACATTGAGGAGCAGAAGGAGAAGCTGCAGAAGATAGCCGGTATTTCATCTGAAGAGGCGAAGAATATGCTGATCCAGTCCATGGAGAGTGAGGCAAGGATTGAAGCGGCGACAACGATTCGCAAGATAGAGGAGGAGGCGAAAAGAACGGCTGACAAAAAGGCCAGCGAGATTATTTCCTACTCTATTCAGAGATATGCCGGTGAATTTGTGGCCGAAAATACGGTATCCGTCGTCAATCTTCCGAGCGATGAGATGAAGGGAAGGATTATCGGTCGTGAAGGAAGGAATATCAGAGCCATTGAGGCGGCAACAGGGATTGACCTGATCGTTGACGATACCCCTGAGGCCGTAGTGCTCTCGAGTTTCGATCCAATCCGGAGGGAAGTCGCTAGGATTTCTCTGGAGCGGCTCATTTCCGATGGAAGGATTCATCCGGGACGTATTGAAGATATCGTAAAAAAGGTTCGCACGGAAGTGGATACAATCATCAGGGAGACAGGAGAAAGAACCTGTTTTGATGTTGGCGTTCACGATGTAAATCCGGAGATCGTAACTCTTATTGGGAGCTTGAAGTTCAGAAGGAGTTTTTCCCAGAACGTTCTACAGCATTCTATCGAGGTCGCCCACCTGACCGGGATGATGGCGGCGGAATTGAAGATGAATGTTAAGGAGGCAAAAAGGGCTGGCTTGCTCCATGACATCGGCAAGGCCATCGACCATGAAATCGAGGGCCCCCATGCCACTATCGGCGCCGATTTTGCGCGCCGTTTCGGGGAAGCCCCGAAGATCGTCCAGGCCATCGCCACCCATCATGATGACGGGAGAACAAATACCCTGCTCGGGGTCCTTGTTCAGGCAGCGGATACCCTGTCGGCTGCCCGGCCGGGGGCCAGGCGGGAGATGCTGGAGTCTTATGTGAAACGCCTGGAAGAACTCGAGGCCATCGCCAATTCTTTCAATGGCGTGGATAAATGCTTTGCCATCCAGGCGGGACGGGAAATCCGGATTATGGTGGAAAATGAGAAGATTTCCGATAATGACGCCGTTATGCTCTGCCGGGACATCGTAAAGAAAATAGAGACGGATCTGACCTATCCTGGGCAGATCCGGGTTACGGTCATCCGGGAAACCCGGGTTACCGATTATGCGAAATAGAATGAGCGGCGTCTATGCGAATATTATTTATTGGAGACATTGTGGGCAAGCCCGGTCGTCGGGCCGTCCATGAATTGCTTCCTGAGCTGATAAGCAGTTACCAGATAGATTTTGTTATTGCCAACGGTGAAAACGCCGCGGCGGGCTTCGGCATAACCAGAGAGATTGTGGAAGACCTCTTCGAGGCCCGGATCGACGTACTGACGATGGGAAATCATGTTTGGGACAAGAAGGAAATCCTTGAGTTTATAGCTGACTATGAATCTCTCATCCGTCCGGCTAATTATCCGGGGGCGGCCCTCGGCCGGGGCAGCGTGGTGATGCCAAGTGTCAAGGGTTATCATGTCGGGGTCATTAATATTATGGGAAGGGTATTCATGCACCCTCTCGAATGTCCCTTCCGGACGGCGGAACAGGAAATCGAAAAAATCCGGAAGCGGACAAAGATAATCCTTGTCGATATACATGCGGAGGCGACCTCGGAAAAGATTGCCATGGGCTGGTTTCTGGATGGAAAAGTAACGGCCGTGGTGGGGACCCACACTCATGTCCAGACCGCTGATGAGCGGGTTCTCCCCGGGGGAACGGCTTATATTACCGATGTAGGCATGACCGGACCTTTCGATTCCGTTATCGGTACCCGCAAGGAACTCGTTCTGGAGAGGTTTCTCACTCAGATCCCCAATAAATTTGAGGTAGCCAAGGGTGATGTTCGCCTTCAGGCGGTCCTGATCGATGTTGATGAGAAAACTGGACGCGCCCTGAGTATCGAGAGACTCTCGCTTCACCTGCATCAGCAATATGGATGATTCAAGGAAGAAGTGATTGTTGATAATTCATTAATGTACGAGGGTATTATTCAGGTGAAAATCGGGTTGTAGGGAGGTATGCTAAGGTGAAAAATGTCTATGATGTATTCATGGATCGGGGCTTCGTTGAGCAGGCGACGGATGATGAAGCGATCAGCCAGCTTCTCGATCGCCATGAGATTACCTGCTATATCGGCTTCGATCCCACTGCCACAAGCCTCCATATCGGCTCCCTGGTCCCCATCATGGCCCTTGCCCACATCCAGCGTCACGGTCATCGTCCGATCGCCCTGATCGGCGGCGGGACGGGCTTGATCGGCGATCCGAGCGGCAAGACGGAAATGCGCCAGGTACTCACCCGGGAGCAGATCGATTATAATGCCCAGTGTCTCCAGGAGCAACTATCCCGCTATCTTGATTTTACTGAGGGGAAGGCCCTCTTGCTTAATAATGCCGACTGGCTGACAAAGCTTAATTATATAGAGTTCTTGCGAGACATTGGACGACATCTTAGCGTGAACAAGATGCTTGCTGCCGAGAGTTATAAAGTGCGCCTTGAGAAAGGGCTCAACTTCATCGAATTCAATTATATGCTCTTGCAGGCCTATGATTTTCTATATCTCTTCAAGAACCATGACTGCGTGATGCAGATGGGGGGCAACGACCAGTGGGGCAATATGC
>DMAT01000437.1:0-5279 GCA_003451635.1 Syntrophus sp. (in: bacteria)
CATATAAAAAACAGCATTATAACATAAAAAACCTGTTGCCTTTTATTTGATTTGAATGGAAATAATAATCATCAAATAAACGATTTTATCAAAGGAGGCGGCTATGGCACGGATTAAAAGGACAGAGCAGACAAAACGGGAACCTCGGAATATGGCTTATTTGAGGGTCAGCACTCAGGATCAGGACACCGAGAAAAACAAGGCGGACATTTTGACATTTGGGAATGACAAGGGTTTCGGCAAGATCGAGTTTGTCGAGGAGACGATCTCCGGGACGATTTCATGGAAAAATCGGAAGATATCGCAGATTGTCGATGAGCTACAAGCCGGAGACAGATTGATTGTTCCCGAGCTATCCAGACTTGGCCGATCCTTGCTTGACATCATGGAAATCTTGTCTATTGCCAAACGAAAGGGAATCTGCATCTATGACATCAAAAACAAGACCGAATTAAACGGGGGCTTTCAGGCCGAGATCATGGCGACTATCTTTGGAATCGCTGCACAAATCGAAAGAGACCTGATTTCCGCCCGGACAAAAGAGGGCCTTCGGGCTGCAAGGGCACAAGGGAAACTGCTGGGAAGACCAAAGGGACCGGGAAAGAGCAAGCTGGACAAATACAAGGAAGAAATCATTGCCCTGCTTGCCAACGGATCGACAAAGACCTTTGTCGCCCGAAGATACGGCTGCTGCTTGCCGAATCTGCACAACTGGCTGGACAAGAACAAAATCAAAGGGAGGGCATGATGATAAAACCGGGATTAAGATTTGCACCTCTTGTCCGGGTATCGACCGAGCGGCAGGAAGCACAAGGGGAATCGCTCAACACTCAACGATCTGACCTTGAATCAGACATCAAGAGCATGGGAGGGGAAATCTACAGATGGTTTTTAGGGCAGGAGCATGCCACGCCTGATTATGAGCGGAAAATCCTTGATGAGTTATTGCAGGATGCTCAAGCAGGAAAATTTGATGCGCTGATTATATGGGACATCTCTCGATGGAGCCGGGATGATTTGAGAGGCCCACAAGACTTGAAAATCCTTCGGGAGAATGGAATCAAGTTTTTTGTTAGAACAAAGGAATATGATCTCCATAATGAAAATGAATATTTTTTCATCGCTCTTTACGGGCTTATGGGCCGGACACAATCGCTTTCTCAAAGCCGAAAAAGCGTTGGCAGCAGGATTGCGAGAGCGAGAGAGGGCGCTCCAACAGGCGGGAAGCTCCCCTATGGCCGAACCTACGATAAAAAGACAGGCTGGGCAATCGACGAGGGCAAGAAAAAGATCATCGAAGACTCTGCAAGACGATATTTAAAAGGGGAAAGCCTGATCGACATTGCCAAGATGCATGGAATCAGCATGCCACAACTCAATCTGATTTTAAAATGGCGGTCGGGCGATACATGGCAACAAAGATTTACATCCAAAAGGTTAAATATTGATGAAATCATCCCCTGCACGATTCCAAGATTGCTGCCGGAAGAAATCATCTTGAAAATCCACGAGCGATCACAAGCCAACCGAACCTATCTCCACGGCCAACCGATCAAGCATTCCTATCTTCTCGGACGGATGATTTTTTGCGAGATATGCGGTTGCCCTTTATACGGACATCAGAATCAAAACAGGCGTTATTACAGACATGCCCGAGATCGAGACCGGCATTCCGGCGAGAAAGGCTGCACATTCTTTAACTATATCCCTGCCGACATCATAGAAGGCGCTGTAATCGATGACATCTTTCGAATGTTGGGCAATCTCCCGAGGATCGAGCAAGCGGCAAAGGACGCAGTTCCTGACCTTGCCGAGATTGAGGCCTTAAAACAGGGAATCGAACAGGCCGAAAAAGAATTGATCAAGATCAAGAAGAGCAAAGACAACTTGATAATGCAGATTGAGCAAGGGAATATATCAGGCGAAGATGTCAAGGAGAGAATGAGTAAGCTAAAAGAGCAAGAGGCCTTTCTAAAAGGTCAGATTGATATATCAACGATGAAATGCGCCATGATCCCGACCCAACAGGATCTGAAAAGAAAATCCGGCCTGCTACTGGCCATGATGCGACAAATCCTAAAGAGCCAAGCACATCTTGATGAAATGAGCTTCGACGACAAACGAAAGCTGCTCCAGACCGCTTTCAATGGAAAAACTATTGACGGCAAGAGGCTGGGGGTTTATATTAGTAAATCTGAAAATGGGAATTGGCTCTATGCGATCAAGGGAATTTTTTATGATGCAAAGGGCGAGGCAAAGGAAATTGATCATCTTGATTTTGCCAAAAAACCTTTAATTTCTGACGGAGGAAATAATACAGATGGTCAAGACGATCCTGATTCCTATCGACGGTTCCGATTACGGGAACACGGCCATCGATTATGGCGTTTACATCGCCAAACGTCTGGAGGCACGACTAACGGGCTTGCACGTCATGGACGTTCGCCTCATTCAGGGACCGGTGATTACCGATATCTCGGGTTCCATTGGTCTGCCACCCTACCAGGAATTATACCCGATCATAGAAAAGGGGCTCGAAGATCGGGCAGACGTCATCCTGAAGGCCTTCGAGGAGCGGTGCACCCAGGGAGGGATTCCGGCGGAAACGCGCAAGGCGGTCGGGATCATCGAGGAAGCGATCATCGAGGAAGGAAAAAATCACGACTGGATCATCCTGGCTCAGCGGGGCGAACATTTTCACATCGCCAAGGGCGGGATTCTTGGCTCCACCGCCGAGGCCGTTGTCCGTAACGCCGGGAAACCGGTGCTGGTCACTCCCCAGTCCTATCAGGATATCGAAAGTATCGGCCTGGCTTACGATGGCAGCCCGCCCGCCCAGCATGCGCTGGAATTAGCAGTTTTTTTAGCCGACAAGATGGCCTGGCCCCTGACTATACTCATGGTAACGGACGATCAGGGCCGGGCCGCTAAATTTTCAAAGAAGGCGGAGACTTACCTGGAAGCATTTCAGATCGACTGCGAAATGATTGTGATGGGAGGGAAGGAAGACCGGGCGATCCTGCAATTCATCAGGGAAGGGTCCGTCGAACTCATGGTCATGGGGGCTTACGGGCGCAACCGCCTGCACGAGCTTTTCATCGGCAGCACTACCTCACAGGTCATTCGCAAGAGCACCATTCCGGTACTGCTGACCCGCTGAAATGACGCCTTAGCAAAAATAAGTGATTCCCCCCTTCGAGGCCATGGGGGGGGGAATGGGCTTAAAAGAGGCTTTTCTCGTCAGCCTCTACCTTGTCGCCAAGTTCTTTCAGTAAATCGTAGCGGGTCAGGTCATAATAGATGGGGGTTATGGTTATGTAGCCCTGGCGCAGGGCAGAGGCGTCGGAATCGGGGGCTTCGTCGTCCGACAGTTGCGTTTCACCGGCCAACCAGTAATAGATATTATCCCGGGGGTCCACCCGCTTTTCAAAATTCTCCAGCAGCCTCGCCCGTCCTTGCTTAACGACGACAACACCCTTGATTTCACTTTCCGGCAGGGCGGGGATGTTGACATTGACAGCGATATCCTTCCATGAATGTCTGAGGATGAAGGCCGCCATTTTCCGGGCGAAACGAGCGGCAAAGGAGTAGTCCGCCTCCTTGTGGGAATCGAGGGATATCGCCAAGGACGGCACCCCGAGGATGATCGCTTCCGTCGCCGCGGAAACCGTCCCCGAATAAAGGACATTAGTCCCCACATTGGCGCCGCGGTTGATGCCGGAGACCACCAGATCGAAAGGGGCTGCGGCTAATTCCCGGATGCCCAGCTTAACGCAGTCCGCCGGCGTTCCCGCTACGGCATAACCCAGGGCATTCCCGTTTTTCCGGGCCTCCCGGACCATCAGGGGCCGAAAAATGGTAATGGCATGCCCGACGGCGCTCTGTTCGATTTCCGGGGCCACAACAAGGCACTCCGCATCCCGGGAAAGCTCCTGATATAACGAAGTCAGTCCTTTCGCATAGATCCCGTCATCATTGGTAAGTAGAAAACGCATATTTTCATCCTTAATAAAAATAAAAAACCCGGAAGTTAATTAACAAACTTCCGGGTTCAAGAAAAGATTAATTTGCCGACGGGAACTCGGTACTATTTTACCTCTTCGAAGTCGGCATCGACGACGTCGTCGTCCTTCTTGCCGCCGCCTTGAGCGCCCGCTTGGGCTCCCGCTCCCGCTCCCGCCCCTGCACCGGCGGCGCCGGCACCCGGACCGGCCTGCTGCTCACCTGCCGTTTTAGCATACATCGCCTCGGCCAATTTGTGGGAGGCCGTCGTCAGCTCCTCCTGGACCTTCTTGATGGCCTCGATGTCGTCGCCCTCGATGGCCTTTTTGGTTCTCACGATTGCGTCTTCTATATTGGCCTTTTCTGCGGCGTCGATCTTGTCGCCGAATTCCTTGATATTCTTTTCCACACTATAAACGAAGGCGTCGGCCTGATTTCTCGTTTCCACAAGATCACGCTTCCGTTTGTCGTCTTCGGCGTGGGCATCGGCATCCTTGACGAGTTTCTGGATCTCTTCCTCCGACAGGCCACTGGAGGCGGTAATCTTGATGCTCTGCTCCTTGCCCGTGCCCAGATCCTTTGCCGACACATGGACGATACCGTTGGCGTCGATGTCAAAGGTCACCTCGACCTGGGGCAATCCCCGGGGCGCCGGGGGAATACCGACGAGTTCAAATCGGCCCAGGGTGCGGTTGTCCGCCGCCATCTCCCGCTCGCCCTGCATCACATGGATGGAGACCGCCGGCTGGTTGTCGGTGGCGGTGGAGAACACCTGGCTCTTGCGGGTGGGGATGGTGGTGTTGCGCTCTATCAGCCGGGTCATCACTCCGCCCAGTGTCTCGATGCCCAAAGAAAGCGGGGTCACGTCCAGCAGCAGCACGTCCTTGACGTCGCCCACCAGCACGCCGCCCTGGATGCCGGCCCCCAGCGCCACCACCTCGTCGGGGTTGACGCCGCGGTGGGGTTCCTTGTCGAACACCTGCTTGACTATGTCCTGGACCTTGGGCATCCTGGTCATGCCTCCCACCAGGACTACTTCGTTTATGTCGGTGACCTTGAGGCCGGCGTCCTCGATGGCCCGGCGGCAGGGTCCGATGGTCCGCTGGATCAGGTCATCCACCAACTGCTCCAGCTTGGCCCGGGTCAGGGTCAGGTCCAGGTGCTTGGCCCCGGAAGCATCGGCGGTAATGAACGGCAGGTTGATGTTGGTCTGCATGGTGGAGGACAGCTCGCACTTGGCCTTCTCGGCCGCCTCCTTCAGGCGCTGCAGGGCCATC
>DMAT01000437.1:5337-6015 GCA_003451635.1 Syntrophus sp. (in: bacteria)
AGTCGTCGCCGCCCAGGTGGGTGTCGCCGTTGGTGGAGCGGACCTCGAACACCCCCTCGCCCAGCTCCAGGATGGAGACGTCGAAGGTGCCGCCGCCCAGGTCGTAGACCGCGATCTTGTGGGCCTTTTCCTTGTCCATGCCGTAGGCCAGGCTGGCCGCGGTGGGTTCGTTGATGATGCGCAGCACCTCCAGTCCGGCGATCTGGCCGGCGTCCTTGGTGGCCTGGCGCTGGGCGTCGTTGAAGTAGGCGGGGCAGGTGACGATGGCCTCGCCGACCTGCTCGCCGAGGTAGTCCTCGGCCGTCTGCTTCATCTTCGCCAGCACCATGGCGGAGATCTCGGGGGCGCTGTGCTTCTTGCCCCGCACCTCGACCCAGGCGTCGCCGTTGTCGGCCTTGATGATCTTGAAGGGGCTGATCTCGATATCCTTGCGCACGGCGTCGGTGTCGAACTTGCGGCCGATCAGACGCTTGATGGCGTAAAGGGTGTTTTCCGGATTGGTGACCGCCTGCCGCTTGGCCTGCTGTCCCACCAGGCGCTCGCCGTTTTCGGCGAAGCCGACCATCGACGGCGTGGTGCGGGCCCCTTCCGAGTTGGCGATGACGACCGGCTCGCCGCCTTCCATGACCGCCACGCACGAGTTGGTGGTGCCGAGGTCGATACCGATAACTTTACCCA
>DMAT01000064.1 GCA_003451635.1 Syntrophus sp. (in: bacteria)
CCAGGGTGTGGACCTTGTCGCCGGGGTTGATCCTTTCCGGAGAATAGCCCACGAAAAAATCCTGCCCAAAAATTAATCCCGATTCCGCTGCCAGGATGGGAACGCATATCTCTTCTGTAACGCCTGGATAAACGGTTGATTCATAAACCACACAGGAACCCGGCTTCAGGTGTCTTCCCACCAGGGTCGAGGCGCCGCGAATGGCGCTGAGATCGGGAATTCGGGAACCGTCTATCGGGGTAGGAACAGCTACGATAATCATACGGCACTCGGCAAGCTTGCTGGGGTCATTCGTGAATGTCACCGCCGCAGCCTTGAGCTGTTCAATAGTGATTTCAAGGGTCTGGTCGAATCCTTGTCGCAGTTCTTCGATCCGGGAATCTTTGACATCGAAACCGATGACGGAAAAATGATGGGAAAGATGAACCGCAAGGGGCAGGCCGACATAGCCTAACCCGACTACGGCGATTTTTTCGGAATGGGCGACAAAATTATCAATTTTCGCTCTTATGATCATGATAAATCCGTTCCTTACAGGTTATTTAGGGTTGAGGTGCAGGCTGACAGGGTCTTGTCCATGTCCTCGTGGTTATGGGCCAGAGAAAGAAACCATGCCTCAAACTGGGACGGGGGCAGGCTGATGCCGTTTCTAAGCATCCCCCGGAAGAAGCGGGCAAATATCTCCGTATCCGCACGGCTCGCCGTGGCAAAGTCGCTGACAGGGTCAGAGGTAAAAAATACGGTAAACATGGAGCCCAGCCGATTGATGGTGACAGGAATTCCTTTTCTGGCAAATAAAGGTTTCATCTCTTCGCAGAGACTGAAGGCAAGGCGATCCATAGCTTCGTAGCAATCCGTACTGTGCTGCAAGAGGGCCAGGGTGGTGAGCCCGGCGGTCATGGCCAGGGGGTTTCCCGATAGGGTTCCCGCCTGATAAACAGAACCGAGAGGGGCCAACTGTTCCATGATGATCCGCTTGCCTCCGACCGCGCCTACGGGAAGACCGCCGCCGATAATCTTTCCCAGGCAAGTCAGATCCGGGTCGATACCGGCGATTCCCTGGTAGCCCCCCCAGGTCAAACGGAACCCCGTAATGACTTCGTCGAAAACCAGGAGACTCTCATGGGCCTTTGTAAGTCCCCGCAGCAGCTCAAGAAATCCTGGGCGAGGCGCTACAACGCCCATATTGCCAGCTACCGGTTCTACAATGACCCCGGCGATTTCCCGGCCCTGTTCCTCAAAAAGCTTTACGATGGATTCTTGATCATTATAGGGGACGGTGAGCGTCAGCTCGGCAAGGTGTTTCGGAACGCCAGGGCTGCCGGGAATTCCCAGAGTGGCGACGCCTGATCCCGCCTTGACAAGCAGGGAATCGGCATGTCCATGATAGCAACCTTCAAACTTGACGATTCTCTCCCGTCCCGTAAAGGCCCGGGCAAGGCGGATGGCCGTCATTACCGCTTCCGTCCCCGAACTCATCATGCGCACCATATCCATGGAAGGAAAGGCTTCGATGATCAGTCCGGCAAGAGCAACTTCCAGGGGCGTTGGGGCGCCATAGCTTGTTCCTTTCCCTGCTTGTTCTTTAATGGCCTCGACAACCGCCGGATGGGCATGGCCCAGAATCAGGGGCCCCCAGGACATGACATAGTCCACATATTCCCGGCTGTCGACATCGACGATCCGCGCACCCTGGGCTTCACGCATGAATACCGGGTGGCCTCCCACCGCCTTGAAGGCGCGGACAGGACTGTTTACACCACCGGGTATGATTTTTTTTGCCTCCTCGAATAGCTGCGTTGACATGTCGTTCATGTAAAGTACTCCATAGAGCTCTTTTTCAGTTCCTCCTCGCTCAACAGGATTTGATAGTCCGTAATGTCCAGTTTTGACGCGATACCGCGTATGAATGACTCGGGATCAGTGTCTTTCAGATGGACCATGGAGAATAGATTATATTTCTCAAGAAAAAGAGGCTCCCTTTCATAGCAATGGGTAATTTCTCGCAATGACGCCATGGCCTTGCCGACTTCATCCATTCGTTCTTCCGGGACCGCCCATACGACCATGGCATTTCTGGTGAAGCCTACCTTCTGGTGCCGGATGATGGCACTGAATTTCCGAATCCAACCAAGAATAGTGAAATTACGAGCAATCTTAAGAACATCATCTTCAGTTGCACCTGCGGCGTCGGCAATGTCCTGAAACGGACGGCTTACGATAAATATATCCTTCTGCAGACGCCGGGCAATCTGCTTTTCCCTGTTTGAAATCATGGGCCTCATATCCGACGATCAAAACATCGTGCCGTAACAGGGGCAGTCTATATCATATTTAACGGCTAATACAAAAGGAATTGACATTTAATCAAGATGAACGCCCATGAAAGGAGGAGATGCAGGGTTATGAATGGTTCTCTGACAGAGTTGAGAGGGTTTATTCCCCGGACTGCGTCCGGATAAAACTGCCGGGATATGACTCAGAAAGCTTGAGTATCTTCATTGTATTGGAAGCTTCTTTCATACTAGAAAAGTTTCCGACCCATATCCGATACCAGACACCATGTCCCGC
Source organism: Syntrophus sp. (in: bacteria) (assembly GCA_003451635.1). Classification (GTDB taxonomy): domain Bacteria; phylum Desulfobacterota; class Syntrophia; order Syntrophales; family UBA8958; genus UBA8958. The sequence goes on from DMAT01000064.1 coordinate 2,572, forward strand.
GATATGGGTGGTTTTCATCTGAATGTCGGGAATTTTCCTCTTAACATCCTCAATAAATGCATCGGCGTCTTTTTTATTCTTTTCAGGGAAGGCCTTGATCTGGATGACGTACAACCCTTTGTCGTGAGTATTTAACGATGAAGGTGCGGCTGTTGACTCCCCTGGTTGGGCTTTGATTATCGTAGTTTCGGGGGTGGTAATGGCTGAAGATTTATCCATATTTACGACAGTAGGTTTCTTAATTGCATTGTCAAAAGGAGGAGTTAACCATACGGCTCCATTGAAATACAAAGATTCTCCCGTCAGTATGTTTGTCCTGATCGGATAGACCTTTTCCCCTATTTTTAAGGATTCATAGTTGTAGATCGTTGGCCAGAAGAAAATGGCGACAAGACAAAGAATGGTAAGGGGAAAAAACGCCCCTATGGCCATAAGGAGAAATCGACTTGTTTTTCTTGGTACGGGACAATCGTTCGTATGCTCAGGCAGCCCTAGTCCTTCAGGGGCAGCAGTTTCTGTTTTCAACTGTTGTAAAGGATATGATGAATCTCCCGAAGTATCCGTATTTGCGACCTTCCGATAAAGGTCTTCCAATTCCTGTTCAAGGTCAACATCTTTGGGCTCCTTATTGTCCATCAAGCACCCGTTATGTTCACTTTCCCTTATCGATATATTTTATGAAACCATCAAGAATGACAACCTCGTCAAGCTGAAGGTATCGCGCATAAGATTTCAAGAATCCGGTCATGTAAACCATAGGCAGAAAAAGTTCCTGGTTGTCTTCTTCAATAATCCGGAGCATTTCAATTCTCACTTTTGTTGCTTCGGCAATCTCTTCGAGAGTGATTTTAAGCTCGGTCCTTATTTTTTTTATATCCCTTCCGGTAATGGTGTCCTGATCCAGGATATTTTGAATTACCGGGTTTTGTGAGGCGCGATATTTGAGTTCCTCTGGATCTCTTATTGTCACCAGCCCTTGAACATGGGTTTTTTTGAAATCATAGATAGAAGACGGATTTTTCTTATGATTGGAATATGTCCTTTCTTCTTCCAGCCCTCCGATTCCAACCAGATCACGATCATATAACTTCCTTGATTCAGGATCGATCAGAGTCAGATAAGCCTTTTCAAGGCTGGAAAGAATCTCCTTTCTTTCCTTTTCAGAAAAGAAAGAATAGGTGGCTATGGACTCATCTTGATAAAGATCAAATAGTATTTTGTAAGCGTGGCGGATTTCTGTCGGAGCTACGTCAGGATGAATCTCTAGCAGCTCATAGTTGTTTTTCTCCTGGTAGAGTTTCATTGGCCCTTGTTTTAAACCTTTATTTAATCGTTAAGCAGTTAAATATTGCACACTGGTTTTGTCTTTGTTAATTGATAAATGATTTTTGCAACATTCCCTGAGGTCAAGGGCAGTCCGGGTGTAGGGATAGAGATCGACGAAAGGAAGCTTTTTGCAGACTGAATTGTGAACGTGGTCATCAAAGCTGAGATTACCGATAAAAGACATCTTCAGGGCAAGGTGTCTTTCGATAATTTTGCAGATCAATTCCCCGATATTTGGGTTATCCTGCTTTCTTACCTGGTTGAGAATAAGTTTGAAATCTAGGGTCCGCAGCGCCTTTTCCACAATATCTCCCTTTTCCGGATCCAGCTCCTTGATAACGTGGAGGAGAATCTCCGGATTGCTAACGGTGGCATTGCCGTTTTGCCTTTCGGCCTCGTCGGCCAATGTACGGAAATCATGTGCTTTAAGCACGTGGTGTATTTTGCGGAAATATGCAGAACGAATAAAACGGTAGACATTTTCTATCGAAGTCGGTTCCGGCGTTGTTACAAAAATGCCGGAATCGGCAATCATAAAATAGTCGATTGTGTTAAAAGACGTTCCCGCGCCTATGTCCAGTAGAATATAGTCGTAAGAGAGTCTGGCGATGTTTCGCAACAGTTTAATCTTCTGCTGATGAGTAAGATTGGCGATATCCAGGTTATTCATGGCGCCGCTTATGAGATAGAGGTTTGGAATGGGTGTGGATAAAACGGTCTCGTCAAGAGTTGCAAGCCTTCGATTTAAAAAGTCGGAGATGCTTCTTTCAGGCTTGGAAATGCCGATTATGGTGTGAAGATTTGCCGCGCCAAAGTCAACATCGATAAGAAGTGTTTTGTAACCCTCCTTTGCGAGCAAAATCCCGAGATTACCGGCAATGAAGCTCTTTCCGGTGCCCCCCTTTCCACCGCCTATGGACCATATCTGTGACATAGGCTCCACATATGATAATTGAAAAAAAATAACATTGTTTATTACCAGTGTAGTGGACGCCTTCCCACTACTTTTCCAGGAAAGGGCTTATTGTGGAATGAATTAAAAATATGTCGCCATCATGTATTCAAATATTTCTTGACAATATGTTCCTACTTTTATATGCACTGAGTCATTAATGGGGTTGTTTTCTTATTATGAGACCCTAGAAAGTATGAGATAAGGAGGTGATGATCGGGTAGGGATATAAGTAGAATGTAAATAGACGGAATCAGTGTTGGTCAACATTACACAAATTTAATCAAAAGGAGGAAAACAATGAAGAAGAGTTTCGTAAGAGGGATTCTGGGTATGATCCTGGTGCTGGTAGTTGCTCCGCTGGCGATGGCTGCAGAAGCTGCTGCTCCTGGAGGTGCTGTTGATTACACCAAGGCGATCATTCTGGGTTGCAGTGTCATCGCTGCTGGTTTGGCCATGGGAGTCGGAGCTGTGGGCGCTGGTCTCGGTCTTGGGCAGGCTACAAGTGGTGCGAACAATGCGGTGGGTAGAAATCCGGAAGCCCAGGGTAAAATTATGCTTACCATGATGGTCGGTATGGCCATGACAGAATCAGTCGCTATTTATGCGCTGGTTGTTTCGCTCGTTATCCTATACGCAAACCCGCTTCTCAAGTATGCAGGCATAGGCTGACAATTAGAACATACATAATCCTGTAATTATTGAGAAGGGAAAAGGGGCACTAAAAACAGACTCCTTTTCCCTTTTCTTTTTCCATTACCAAAAGATGAGAGGAAATGATTACTTGTCGTGAATTCGGACTGTTCAGGTCCCGTCAGAAACCATGGGGCGGGCACGCTGGAACTTCTTCTCCGCCTGATGATGTTTATCCTGCAGGATTTTTTCTTTAGCCCTTTTTGATCGCTTCCTTTTCTGGCGACGAATTTTTTCGTTACGCATCTTTTCAGCTTCAACCAATCCCCTTTGCAGACGCTCAATCCTGTCCAGCAGCAGGCGGCGGGCTAAAAAACGATTTAAAAGCTGGGATCTTTCCTGCTGACACTTGACGGAAAGGCCCGTAGGCACGTGCACCAACTGTACACAAGAAGAGGTTTTATTGACATTTTGACCCCCGGGACCGGAAGAACGGACAAAGGTTTCCCTCAGCTCGTCTTCCGAGACGCCAAGCTGTGTCATCCTTTCCTTCAGGGCATTTTCTTTTTCCGGGGAGACGGTAAACATGTTCATAAGGACTTAAAGGAGAAGTTTGATTAGTTTCTTGAGGCGTGATTGCTATTTTTAGAGGGAATAGATCTCGTCGCCGATGAAGTTAACCCAGTGCTGGCTCAGGATTTCGACGGCTCTCTCGATACTGTCGCAACCGATAATGAGAATGGTTTCTTTCCCGATTCTTTCAATGGTCGTGTAGATGTAGTGGATGTTGACCTCCCCCTCAGACAGAGGCTTTACGATCGCATTCATGCCCCCGGGATGGCAGGGCACCTCAACCGCGATGACCGGGGCGACCTCAATCCTGAAATTGAAACTCTCCAAAATGGTGACGGCCTTCTGTGGATCGTTTACCACCAGGCGCAGGGTGGATTGCTCGTCCGTACTGGCCGCGGACATGGCCTTCACTTTTATGTCTTCCTTGTCGAGGATATCGATAAGTTTCGTCAGGGCTCCGGGGACGTTGTCAAGATGAACAGATACCTGTTTGATGGCCATGGTATTGAAAGTTCCCATTTCTCAGATTTCCAGATTGTATCCGGCCGCAAACGCTTTGCGGTTTATTTCCATTGCCGATTTCTTCTTTTCCCCCAGAATCTGTTTCAGACCCTTTAGGAAAGATTCGGGGGTGATCAGACCGGTTTTCTTGATGAATGATCCCATCATGACAATATTCTGCACCCTGGGATTGCCTAATCTCCCAGCCATTTCTCCGACGGGGACGTCATGTATATTCACGTCTTTGCGTGTTGGCTTGGTATCGATTATCGAAGAGTTCAGAAAGATGCTTCCTTGTGGGGCGAGACGGTTCTGGTAGGTGTATAGCGACGGTTTATTCATGACCACCAGATAGTCAGGTTCGGAGGCTATGGGTGAAGCGATTTCTTCATCCGACACGGCGACCGTGCAATTAGCGGTTCCCCCTCTGACCTCGACGCCATAGGACGGCAGATACGTGACATGGTATCCCTCGTTCATCACGGCATGGGCATAGATGTAGCCCATCATCAGCACACCCTGACCGCCGAAACCTGCAAATATGGTCTTTCTGATCATAGCTTTCTGAACCTTACCGTTTGCTGTCCTTTATTATCCCCAGAGGGAATTCTTTCATCAGCACTTCATTAACCCATCTACAGGACTCTAGGGGAGACATTTTCCAGTTTGTCGGGCATTGGGACAGGATCTCAATGAGGGAAAAGCCAACATTGTCCATCTGATACTGAAAGGCCTTTTTAACCGCCTTTTTAGCTTTCATGATATTGGAGGGGGTATTGACGGCACAGCGTTCGATGTACATCGTACCGGGGAGCTGGCCGAGAATCTCACTGAAGTGAACCGGGTGTCCATCTAGGAGGGCAGACCGCCCCGGCGGCGTGGTTGTGGATACCTGTCCCAGGAGGGTTGTCGGGGCCATCTGTCCGCCGGTCATTCCGTAAACGGCATTGTTGATGAAAATAACCGTAATGTTTTCGCCACGGTTAGCGGCATGAAAGGTCTCTGCCGTGCCGATGGCTGCTAAATCGCCGTCTCCCTGATAGGAAAAGACCACCCGGTCGGGAAGTACGCGTTTGATACCCGTAGCCACGGCGCAACCACGGCCATGTGGGGACTCCAGCATGTCGATGTCAAAATAATTGTAGGCAATTACCGCGCATCCTGCGGGCGGTACGCCGATAATACGGTCCTGGATATCCAGTTCGTCAATAGACTCGGCAATCAGACGATGGGCGATACTATGGCCGCAGCCGCCACAATAGTGAAAGGCTGAATTTTTTAGCGATTTGGGTCGGGAAAATACTTGCTTCATATCATTTCTTCCGGGCATGATGAGCGATTACTTTGGCAAGTTCCGCAGGTGTTGGGATAACTCCCCCCGGCCTTCCATAAAACTGAACCTTGCCAATTCCACCCAGGGCCAATTGAACGTCTTCCACCATCTGTCCCGTGTTCATCTCGAAAACGAGAAAATTATCTACCCGCTCTGCGAAGGAGCGGATGACTTCCATGGGAAAAGGCCAGAGGGTTATGGGCCGGATCAGTCCGACCGGGATTCCCATCTCCCGGCTGCGCTTGATTGCCCCCTTGGCGATCCTTGCCGCCGTTCCGTAGGCGACGATCAGAATCTCCGCATCGTCGGTCCAGAAGGTCTCGAAACGGACTTCCTTCTGGGTTATTACCTGGTACTTCCGGTAGAGCTTCCAGTTGTGCTCCTCCATGCGGATCGCATCCAGGATAAGACCACGGATGAATCTGCTTTTCCCCTTGCCCCTGCCATTGAGGACATAGGATTCAGGGTATTGTCTGGGAGCGGGTTCGCTGAACTCAACGGGTTCCGACATCTGTCCCATCATGCCATCGGCCAGGATGAGTACGGGATTCCGGTAGCGGTCAGCCAGATCAAAGGCATCCATGGTAAGATCGGCTAATTCCTGTACGGAGGCGGGGGCGAGGACAATGGTGCGATAGTCGCCGTGGCCGCCGCCGCGGGTGGCTTGAAAATAATCACCTTGGGAGGGAAGGATATTGCCAAGCCCCGGTCCGCCCCTCATGATATTGACGATAACAGCGGGAAGTTCGTCCGCGGCGAGGGATGAGATGCCCTCCTGCTTGAGAGAAATGCCGGGGCTGGATGATGATGTCATGGCCCTGGCGCCGGCTGCTGCGGCCCCCAGCACCATATTAATGGCAGCGATTTCACTTTCCGCCTGAATAAAAGTACCATTCTTGGCGCGTCGCATATTGTCGGCCATGTACTCAGTCAATTCATTCTGAGGGGTGATGGGGTATCCGGCGTAGAAGCGGCATCCGGCGCGGATGGCCGCTTCCCCGATAACACGGTTACCCTGCATCAGTATCCTATTCACGGTAAACCTCGATGGCGATGTCCGGGCAGATGACGGCGCAGAGGGCGCAGCCGTTGCAGTCGGCGTCCGCTTTTAGAATAATGGGATGAAATCCCTTGGAATTGAGTTCAGTGGAAGGAAGAAGATTTTCTTTTTTACAAGATATCGTGCAAAGAAGACATTCTTTACACAACTCACCGTTTATTTTGATTGTTCCCTTCAATGGCGGTAATCTCTCAATAAGTAAAAATAGTTGCGTTTCCGGAAAATATGCTGCGTCTTTTTGCTCATAATGGCGAGAATGTCAAGGTTAAATTTTTTTCGGGCTGATGAGAATTATAATTGTCAGACCTTGGCGACTTGAAAACCCTCCAATTTTATGGCCACAGAGCGCTGAAGAAGTTCAATGGTGATGACAAAAAGCTCCCTGTCGAGATCGGTGCTGACTACGAGTCCCTCGATGCCCAGAAAGGGACCATCAACAATCTTTGCACGTTCACCGACCTTGGGATACTGGAACTGCTGAACCTCAATCTTTGAACGTACGATCCGCTGAATCGCTTCAATTTGATAATCAGGTACGGGAATAGGTTCATGACCATAAGGCTTGCCCAGCATTCGCACAACGCCAAAAGTCTTGAGGACTTCCAGTTTGGTATCATTGTTGAGATTCATCAGTTCCACGAAGGCATAACCGGAGAACATGGGGACAAAGATCTTCTTGCGCCGGTCTTTCCGCTGGCTCCATACCTCTATCTTGGGCAGAAATACGTTTAACGACTTCTGGGAAAGACCAAGGAACACCCGGTCTTCATGACGGCTTCTTGTGTGGACGGCGT
>DMAT01000404.1 GCA_003451635.1 Syntrophus sp. (in: bacteria)
CCCGACGGGGAGGAGGAACTTATGTATGTTCTTTGAGCTGTCGGATAAAAAAAGAGAATCAAAATGGGAGGGGATATGGGATTAAAGCAGAAGCAGGCGCAAATTGGACAAAAGGAATCTTTCGAACGAAAGCTGAAAAATCGGCTGGCTCTCCTGTCGGAAGAGGGGATCGAATCTGGCAAGATTGATAAGGACCCGCTCGTAAAAAAATTGAGGGCAAATGTTGCGGCCATGAACAACAGGCTGAAGGCGATTGATGCCAGCGAAAAGAAGAATGAAGAACTGGCAAAAATGAAGCTGGAGAAGGCAGCTGCCCCCCGGAAAGAGCCGGAAGAAATCAAGGAGAAGAAGGTTAAGGAACCCCCTGTTAAAGCTAAAGCTAAAGATAATGATAAAGATAAGGATAAGGATAAAAAGAAAAAGAAATAATAGTTCTTGGCAATCTCATCAGTGACGATTCGTCCTATGAACTATGCTGAGACAGAAGATAAAAAGTCGGAGCGAATTATCTCTGTTGATGTAACGCGCGGGCTTGCTCTGATCCTGATGGTGATGGTCCACTTCATGGTCTATCTGGGCGATGCAGACGCCGTAGATACATGGCCTTATTTTCTTTTTAACCATGTCCTGGCCGATTGGGGGGCGGTCTGTTTCCTGTTGATGATGGGGATAAGCCAGGCGCTTACGGCACAGAGACATGCCGGGGAAGGCAACCTGCTGATCTTCAGGCAGACCCTGATCCGTGGGGGTTTCATTTTCCTGGTGGGCATATTAATGCTGGCGCTGGCATGGGGGCCCGGCAAAATCTGGGGATGGGATATCCTGACCCTGATGGGATTTTCCACGGTTATGCTCTTCTTCTGTCGCTTTCTGCCTTCGTGGTCAATCCTGGCCATTGTCGTGTCCCTGGCCATTTGCACACCCCTGCTGCGGATGGGGATCGACTTCAATGCCGTCTGGGGTGGAAATTTTGTCAATGTGCCCGTAATATCCCGCTATCTTCCCGGTATCCTGGTTGATCCTGCCAAGGAGTATGAAGTGGCCTGGCAGGCAAAGGAGATTATTCAGGGCCTCCTGTTGACCGGTGAATTTCCGGTAATTCCCTGGTTCATCTTTCCGCCGTTGGGATTCGTTCTGGGGCGGCGGATCATCAGCCGGAGAATGGAGCAGGATCTGCCGTTTCTGGTGATCATCGGCAGCCTGCTTGTTGCGCTGGGACTAGGCTGGGCATATGCCGCCATTGGTCGGCCGCAGTCATCCATCATCATCGATTACATTGCGCCCCTCAGCTTCTATCCCGACTCCTTCACGATGATCTGCTACCAGCTCGGCGTGGCCCTTATCGCCTTCAGCGCCGTCTTTTACCGTTACGATGTACGCAAGCCTGATAAGCATAAAGTGAGCTTTATTGTCCGTATCTCCAATCTCACCAGCCGCTCTTCTCTTACCTTTTACTTTTTACATTATCTGTTGATTGGGTGGCCCCTGGCCATGATCTACCTTCTGACCGGCAAGTATTACAAGTATGCGCTGTTGGGGGCGGTTCCCGCCCTGCTGTGCGGTTTTGCCGCGGTGATCCTGCTGGTGTTGCTGCTGTTCTTCTGGGGGAAACACCAGCACCGGTATAGCCTGGAGTGGTTTCTGGCCGCCCTCACAAAGCGCTTTGCCTCGTTCTGAGATACCTTAACTCTCCCCAAAGACTAGACAGGGCATTTAGTCTGCCAAGGGCTGCGGGGCTGACTTCCAGAATTATGGACGCGTAAGGCACTTCGCACTGTAAACTTCCCTTCCCATAATTTCCCCTTTCCCACCGTCAATATTAGGGCCGGCAATCCGGATCTTGCGTAGTAAACAATCAATCATGTCTGATACTTATGCATTGCCAGCCCCATTATGTGCGGCTTTGGTATGAATCCTGCTCTTGGGCGGTTGACAAACCTGAAAGAGAGAGGATCTTATGCCAAGTTCTGATAAATATGTTGCCGTTGTTTTTCCGGGCCAGGGCGCTCAGCGTCCGGGGATGGGTAAGGATTTTTACGACCATCTGCAAGTCTGCCGGGAAACCTATGAGGAGGCCTCCGACGCCCTGGGTTGGGATGTTGGAGAGATGTGCTTCGGAGAGGACGAGCGGCTGGATCAAACCGAATTTACCCAGCCCTGCCTTCTGACCACCGAGATTGCCATGTTCCGCGGCCTGGGCGCCCTTTATGATTTGGCTCCCTTTCTATACGGCGGTCACAGTCTCGGCGAATTTACGGCCCTCGTGGCCGCAGGCGTCATGCCTCTCGGCGATGCCGTGCAGATTGTCCATACCAGAGGCCGCCTGATGCAGGAAGCTGTTCCCGTGGGGCTGGGCGGGATGGCGGCGGTGATTGCTGACGATCTTGATGTGGAGGAATTAGAGGGGGCCCTATCGGATCTGCCCGTAGATATCGCCAATGTAAATTCTTCCCGGCAGATCGTCATCAGCGGCCACGCCAGCGCCCTGCCGGAGGCGGCGGTAAGAATCACCGATGTCATCGACGACGATGCGGATCTGCGCTTTGTCCCCCTCAATGTCAGCGCCCCCTTTCACAGCCGCTTCATGCGCCCCATAGAACGGGAATTTTCCGACCTCCTCCAAACCCTGGGTGATGATGTAGATCCCCAAAAGGCCATGGCGGTGACCTCAAATTACACCGGCAAATTCCATACCCGCTATCGGGAGGATCTGTTGTGCTATCTCACCTATCAGTTGGGGAGCAAGGTCCGCTGGCGGGAGAATATGGACGCCATCGCCGCCGAAGCCGATACGATCTATGAAATCGGACCGGGCAGGCCATTGCGGGATTTCTTCAAGACCATCGGTGTAAACTGCCTCTCCGTGACGACCCTGTCCTCGGCGACGCGCATTTTTGGGAGTAACTGAAAGATGGAGTTCAATTTATCCGATCATCAACGCATGTATTTGGAGACGGTCCGGCGCTTCGTTAAAACGGAGATCCTCCCCCATATCCTGGAACTGGACGGGAAACACGCCTTCCCCTTTGAGATTATCCGCAAGGCCTGGGAGACGGGAATCCTGAACCTGAGTATCCCCGGTGACATCAAGGGATATAAAATGGACGCCGTGTCCTCGGCCCTGATTATCGAAGAGCTGTCCTACGGCGATTCGGGGATTGCCACCTCGGCCATGTGCAATGACCTGGCTAACGCCGTCATTGCCCAGAACGGGTCCGCTCCTCAACAGGAGGCCTTCCTGAGACCATTTGTCGACAGCCCCCTCCTCGCTTCCTTCTGTCTGACCGAACCGGGGGCCGGTTCCGACAACAGCGCCATGACGACGTTCATGAGCCGCCGGGAAGACGGAACCTATCTCCTTAACGGGTCCAAGTGCTTCATTACCAACGCCTCCTATGCTTCACAGTTCACCGTCTTCTGCAAAGTGGGGAAGCCGACGGGCAATTTCATGGCCTGCGTTATCGTTCCCGTTGCGCCGCCCTCTCCGGAGGAACTGGCGGGAGGGTTTGTACAGGGCAGAGTGATTTCCCTGCCCACGGGCGGGAATATCGCCGTCGGCAAACCGGAAGACAAATTGGGCCAGCGGCTGTCCAATACCGCCGCCGTGACCTTTGAAGATGTTGTTATCACCCCCGACCAGATCATCGGCGACCGGCGTCTGGGGTTCCGGTATGTTATCGACGTCCTCGACTATGCCCGGCCCATGGTGGCGGCGATCGGCGTCGGTCTGGCCAGGCGGGCGCTGGATGTGACGCTGAACTACACCCGGGAGCGCAAACAGTTCGGCCAGCGGATCTGCGATC
>DMAT01000208.1:0-199 GCA_003451635.1 Syntrophus sp. (in: bacteria)
TACCATCAAAGTCGATGTGCGGATCATAGCGACAACCAATCGAGACCTTGAGGAAGAAGTCCGTAACGGCCGGTTTCGGCAAGACCTCTTCTATCGTCTCAACGTCTTTCCCATCACTGTCCCTCCCCTCCGGCTGCGGAAAGAAGACATCCCCCTCATGGTCCAGGCCTTCATAGAACGATATTCCAGGAAATTGGGG
>DMAT01000208.1:220-435 GCA_003451635.1 Syntrophus sp. (in: bacteria)
CGAAACGTCCGGGAGCTGGAAAGCATCATTGAACGGGCCATGATCTTGTGCCCCGGGCCGGTCTTCCAACTGACGGACAAACTGGAGATTCCATCCCTCGAGTTCTCATCCGGTATGGAAACTTTGGAAAATATGGAGCGCAACCAAATTTTAAAAATCCTCTCTGACACCAAATGGCGCATCGAGGGAAAGGAAGGGGCCGCCGCGCTTCTGGG
>DMAT01000208.1:462-6472 GCA_003451635.1 Syntrophus sp. (in: bacteria)
GTTCACCTCCCTTCAAATCATCCCTCCACATATTGAGGTTCCACCAAATATTGAGGTCAAACGAAGCATTTCTCACTTTTCTGCTGTTTCCTTTCATTAATCTAATATATTGTTATCAAATGATTAATCCATACTTATGACTTTCCTTCGGCTATTGGCAAGCCACTTGCAAGTTCCAACTTGATGATCTTGGTCATCATACGAATGAGGGTCCTTTCTGAGAAGCGAATGAAGTTGTCACAGACGATTGCTTCGCTGTCCGGTTCCATAAGAATGTAGAACGCAGTGACATCGGAGAAAAATGTAAGTTAACTAAATAAGGGGGTTAGGATAATGTCAGAGAGAACACGCGTTTATTTTAAAGGTTTGCTTGTCGGGGGGTTGATCGGCGCTGTTATAGGTATCTTGTATGCCCCAAAGAGCGGTAAGGAAACGAAGGAAGAAATAGGCCGGAAAACAGACGAACTCATGGCGAAGGCTAAAGAGAAATATGAATTGGCGCTTGAACGAAGCAAGAAAGCTTATGAAGTTGCTGTGAAGCGTTTACAGCTGGTGGAATCTTCTGCAAAGGATAAATTCATCGAAATGGAAGAGAAAGTCGGCGAACTTGCCGAACGGGGGAAAGAAACACTTCAGGACACGAACGGTCGTCTTAGAAAAGCAATGGATACAGGTGTCGAAGCTTTCAAAGAAGAGAAGGATAAGGCAATCCGATAGATCGAATCATCATGAAGGAGGAAATATATGCAACCGCTTGACATCAATGTGGCTGTTTTAAGTATTGTGTTTCTCCTGATAGCAGTCGTATGCATTTCTTCTTTGAAAGAGTTTTGGCGAACCGCAAAGAGCATTACCGCCACCTTGCACATGCTGAACGAAAGTCTGCCTCGAACCCTGAGAAATTTGGAAGAGATAACAACAAACATAAATATGGCAACCCTCACGGTAAAGAACCACATCGAGAATATAACGCCTGCAGTCAAATGCATTCAAGGTATGTCGGAGATGTTTATTGAATTGGAACATATCGTGCGGGCGGGCATCCGTCATCCCTTCTTCAAAACAGTCAATACAATAACTGCTGTACTAAAAGGGGGGCGGGCTTTTCTTGATGTTTATCGTACTCCTAAATCTCTTGGGTAATCTGAAAGCCTTCCCTGCATTGGGGAGTCATTTTTATGGTGCAATCGCAAAAACTCGTATTTTGAAACACAGCACAAGGACACAGGAAATTCCAATGTTTCAATGGTTTGTCGGTCAGAGCCGAAATAAGCTTACGCAGGCGCATTTCCCTTCCCCACGGGAGGAAATAATCCGCCATAACGTGGCCCACCACCACTACTGCATGCTGGAAGATGACCAGCGTGCCCATCTACGTGCGCTGATTCAGGTGTTTATTGTTGAAAAAATTTGGGAAGGCTGCGGCGGGCTGAAACTTACCGACGAGATCCGAGTGACGATCTCAGCTCAGGCCTGTCTGCTCCTACCGGGCCTGCCTCGCAATTATTAAATGTCGAATCCATCGCGTCTATCCCTCAGCGGTTGTTCCGCCTCAGCGCAAGCCCGGTTTCTTTGAAACCACATTCGCACCAGTGGAGCTTCAGTGACCATGGAGAGACTCATGGAGGAGAGCATCGAAGAAAAATTTTGGCCTAAAAGAATGTACGATTCCAGGGCATTTCGCTGGGGTATCGGCATACCGGTCGCCCTTGCCCTTGTTCTCTATATTGCATCTTTTTTCCTTGATGAACCTCTGCGCAGCATCATGGAAAAGCAAATGAACCGCGATCTGAAAGGGTATTCGGTTCAGCTGCCGAAGTTACATCTCCAGTTGATAGGTCTCTCCCTGACCTTGAAAGGATTGACCGTGATGCAGCAGGCGCATCTAAATCCTCCTGTCGCCTATTTCCCCGTTCTCAAGGCCAGTATCCACTGGCGCGAGATCCTCTCCGGGAGGCTCGTCGCCGAATTCAGGCTGGACCAGCCGAAAATCAACATCAACCTGCCGCAGCTCCGCAGCGAGGCGGCCAGCAAGATCTCCCTCAAGGAGCACGGCTGGCAACAGGCAGTAGAGAACATTTACCCCCTTAAAATAAACAGCGTGAAGATCAACGACGCCAGCGTCACCTATGTCGACCAGGACCCCAAAAGACCACTCGTACTGAGCCATCTGAACCTCCAGGCAACCAATATCCGCAATGTCCACCTGCGGGACCAGGTTTATCCCTCCTCATTCCATCTTGATACGGCAATCTTTGGCACCGGACATGGCATTATCGATGGCAAAGCAAATTTCCTTGCTGAACCGTATCCCGGCATAAAGGGCCGCCTCAAACTGGAAAAGGTCCCGATCGATTATTTCAATACGGTGCTTGCCCGCTCGAACCTCTCCATACAGGGCGGTGTGCTCCATGCCTCCGGCGACGCCGAGTATGCACCGAATGTGAAAAGCGCCCACCTGGAATACCTGACGATCCAGGGGATGAAACTCGAGTATGTCCATTCGCAACGCACCGCCGACGCCGAAAAAAAACGCGCGGCCGTCGTGCGCAAGACCGCCAGGGAGCTCAGCAACAAACCCGGCATTTTGATACGCGCCGATCAGTTGAGGCTGACGGGGTGCACCCTCGGTATGGTGAATAAGGCGGCGCGCAAACCATACCGTGTATTCCTTGCCGATACCGATTTTCATATGAACAACTTTTCCAATCAGATTTCCCAGGGACCTGCTGAGGCGCGACTGACGGCAAAATTCATGGGAAGCGGCATCACAACGGCATCCGGTAATTTCCGGCCGCAGAAAGTGGGCCCCGATTGGGATCTTCACCTCAAAATACAGGATACCCAGTTGACGGCGATGAACGATTTGCTGCGTTCCTATGGGAATTTCGATGTTTCCGCCGGAACCTTTTCCCTCATTTCAGAGCTGCACGTCAAAAACAATACCATTTCCGGCTATGTCAAACCGTTCTTCAGGGATATTAACGTCTATGACGGGGGCAAGGATAAGGAGCAGGGCATCTTGCATCAAATGCGCGAGATGATGATCGGCGGGGTTGCCAAGGTGCTTGAAAACAGGTCGCGCCAGGAAGTTGCCACCAGGGCGGATATCACTGGCTCGTTGGAAAATCCGAAAACCAGCACTTGGCAGATCATCGTCGAACTAGTCAAAAACGCATTTTTCAAAGCGATTCTTCCCGGCTTTGAAAAGGAGGGCGATAAAGTACGGAACACAGTAAAAGACAGCAAAAAGTAATAACCTTGGCAAAGCGCCCCGTGATTGCGACATGCTGAAAGAGTGACGCCCAGGGTCGTTTTCACGGGCAAATGTGGATTTGAAATGAAGATAAAAAAAGCTTTACAGTGGGCAAAGGATGGCGGCAATTTAATTATCGCGTCCTTTAACGCTTTTATGGAAGACAGGGCTCTAACAATGAGCGCTGCCCTTGCTTACTATACGGTTTGTGCAATGGCGCCTCTGCTTATCATCCTTATTTCCCTGGCAAGCCTATTTTTTGGTGAAGCTGCAATAAATAGAAAGTTATTTCAGGAAATAAATGGTTTGGTAGGTAATCAGATAGCTTTACAGATCCAGGATATTATCCGCCGCATAAGTCTTCAAAATGATTCTACTTTTGCTGTAATTTTGGGGGTAATCGCTTTATTTATCGGCGCCACGGGTGTATTCATAGAAATACAGGATTCTATGAACCAGATCTGGCGTGTAAAAGCAAAACCTGAAAAGGGCTGGAAAAAGATGCTGATAAACCGGGTCTTATCTTTTTCTATGGTCATAAGTCTTGGATTTCTGTTAATCGCATCTTTGATTATTAACGGATTAATTCTTGCCCTGAGTGCTCTATTGACTCAGTATTTCCCGGATCTGACGATTTTAGTAATCAATATTTTTAATGTTGCCCTTACCTTCATAATTATCTCAGTCCTCTTTGCAGTAATTTTCAAGTTTTTACCTGATGTAGAAATTGACTGGAAAGATGTTCGCATCGGCGCATTTTTCACAGTAACATTATTTATTGTGGGAAAATTTATCATCGGGATATACATCGAAAAAGTTGCTCCGGGATCTGCATACGGAGCAGCAGGCTCCATCATTGTAATTCTGGTGTGGGTTTATTATACTTCGGCAATTCTTTATTTCGGTGCGGAATTTACGCAGGTTTATTCAGAACGTTATGGTGGGAAAATTAAACCTGCTTCATACGCAGTTCATATTATACAAACCGAAGAAGAAGAAACCGTTAAAGTTCTACCTCCTCAGGAACATGAGGTAGAGACGGCAATCAGCACTTGATTGTGAACATAGTCTTTTGAATAGATTTNNATCAGGCAGGGAGGGAAAAAATGAAAAAAGCGGCTCTTGCAGTGCTCATTATTATGGCGGTCCTCTTTCTCATTTATCCATCAACAAGCGAGGCCAGACGGGGATATCGGGGCGGCAACTGGGGTTGGTGGGGACCATCGGCGGTTGTCGGGGGAGCAGTATTGATGGCGCCTTTCTATGGACGCTACTACGGCCCCTACTATCCACCTTACTATCCACCTTACTATTCACCTTACTATCCGTCCTATGTTTACGAACCCTATTATGCGGCGCCGCCTTTGGCCATTCCCGCACAGGTTCCGGCGTCCAGTCAAACGGCGCCGCCAGCATCAATTTCAGAGGAGAAAATCTTCGTTTATCCCCGCCAGGGCCAAACAGAGACGCAACAGGCTGATGACCGCTACGAGTGCCACCGCTGGTCTGTTGGCCAAACCGGCTTCGATCCGACCCAGCCGCCCGGGAATATGACCGGAGTCCCGTTGAACCAAAAACGCGGCGACTATAATCGTGCCCTGAGCGCCTGCCTTGACGGGCGCGGCTACACGGTGAAGTAGTTTATCTAGTTCATATTATTGACGTAAACTTATCTGCTTGCACCCGCATGCTCTCCGGACATTCCCTGTAATATCTAAGACATGCCGAGGAGAACCGTTTCCCTGCCCTGCTACTCCATGCCCTCGATGAGGGCCATCACGTTCTGCCCCAGGACCCCGTGGTTGTATCCCCCTTCGAGGATCGCAAAGTACCCCCCCTTGCTGTTATGGGCGGCATCCTTGACCATCCTGCCCATCTCCTTGTAATCGGCCGTGGTCAAAAGTCCCCCCCAGTCCTCAATGTGGTTGTCAAATCCGGCGGAGATACCGATAATATCCGCAGGATTCGACTCCAGAAAGGACTGCACCCCCTTGAGATAGTCGGTGCGGCTGGAGAAGGAAGGATTGTATATGTTTACATAACCCTTTATCCCCAGGATGTTCACCGTGCCGTCGCCGAAATGGAGATCGAAGTCGAGGACGAGGGCCTTGCTGATGAGACCATCTCTTTTCAGTCGCTCCAGGGCAATGGCCATGTTGTTGAAATAGCAGAAGCCCCATGAACTCGCCGCCGAAGCGTGATGGCCGGGCGGCCGGATCAGGGCAAAAGATGGTTCCTTGAGTCCGATCTGGGCGGCCTGGATAGACGCGCCGGCAGCCAAAGCGGCAATATCGTATATTCCCTCCCGCCGGACCATCTCGATGTGACTCGGGGTATGGACGGCATCGATATCTCCCGCTGTCGCGGGCACGGCGTTAACAAAGGTCACCCGTTCCTTGATGACTTTGTGGACTGCTTCGATGCGTCCGAAGGCCGCTGCCGGATCGGAACAGTAAGAAAGATTGAAATCCTTGTGGTAGATGACCTTCATGGCGTCACCTAAAAGATATTGTGGGGACGGGCCCAGACGGCCTGCATCTCCTCGTCGGTCATGTAACCCTGGTATTCATCCTTGGTAATGACGCCGTCTTTATTCCTGTCCAGGGCATTGAACTGTTCCGGCGTCATTCCTCTAATTACAATGGTCATCTCCCTGTAATCGATCTTACCGTCCTTGTTGACGTCGATTTCCTCAAAGGTAATGGTGATCGGTCTGGCAGCCTCTGAGAAATGGGTCTGCACAAACTGCCATTG
>DMAT01000201.1 GCA_003451635.1 Syntrophus sp. (in: bacteria)
CCCCGTTCAAGGCCCAGAATATGTCGCTCAACTCCTTTGTCACCCATGACGGGCTGGAGATGGGGCGGGCCCAGGTGGTGCAGGCCCAGGCCAGCCGCCTCGATCCCGATGTCCGGATGAATCCGATCCTTCTCAAGCCAAGCAGCGACACGGGAGCCCAGGTGATAGTAATGGGAAAACCCGTGGGGAACATGGATGTGAACGCCTATATCAATTATAAGCCGGAGGCCTTTGCCGCGGCGCAGGCAGCTTTTGACTCCCTGGCGGAGGAATACGACGCGATTGTACTGGAAGGGGCCGGGAGCCCCGCCGAGGTGAACCTCAAGCATCACGATATCGTCAATATGGCCATGGCTCGTTATGCCCGGGCAACCGTCCTTCTGGTGGGCGACATCGACCGGGGCGGTGTTTTTGCCTCCTTCGTGGGGACAATGGAAGTGCTGGCCGAATGGGAACGGAGTCTGATTGCCGGCTTTGTGATCAACCGTTTTCGGGGACAGGAAGCCCTGCTCAAAGATGCCATCGACTATACGTATCGTCACACGGGAAAGCCGACCTTCGGTGTCGTTCCCTATATCCACCGCCTCGGGCTGCCGGAGGAAGACTCGGTGACCTTCAAAAGCGGCCTCCTGGATACGGCGCCAAGGAAGGGAGAAGCTGTGGACATTGCCGTCTTGGATATGCCCCATATCTCGAATTTTACCGATTTCGATCCTTTCCGGATTGAGCCGGATGTTTCTCTGCGCATCGTAAGATCAGCTAAGGAAATAGGGAGTCCCGACGCCCTGGTCCTGCCGGGAAGCAAGAACGTCATCGCCGATATGGCCTATCTGGAAAACCACGGCCTGGTGCGAGAAATAAAACGCCTGGCCGGGGAAGGAAAGACGGAATTAGTGGGGATTTGCGGCGGTTTCCAGATCCTCGGCAGGGAGATCGCCGATCCCCACGGCCTGGAATCCAAAGGAGAAACAACCCTGGCGCCCCCGGGGTCGCTTAATTTTCCTTTACCAACTTTAGCATCTGTCGGGAAAAAGTCGGCGGGAAAGACCCCGGCTGGCCTGGGCCTCCTTCCCGTGACGACGACCCTGGCCTGGGAGAAAACCCTGAAATGCGTGAAAGGAAAACATGTGGAGTCGGGGCTGCCCGTGCAGGGCTATGAGATTCACCACGGCCAAACGGTGGGCGCGGTGAACCACCCGGCATTTTTCCGGGAAGACGGGGAAATGATCGGGGTTCAATCGCCTGACGGCCGCATATGGGGGACCTACCTCCACGGGGTCTTCGACGACGACGCCTTCCGGCGCTGGTTCATCGACGGGCTCCGCCGCCGCCGCTCATTGGCGCCCCTGGGAAAAATCCAGGCGGTCTATGACCTGGAACCGGCCTTCGACCGCCTGGCCGAGATTGTCCGGCGCAGCCTCGACATGGAAAAGATCTACCGCCTTATGGGATTGAAATAATGAAGGCAAATGCTCCCCGCGTAGTGCTATTTACCGGCGACGGCAAGGGCAAGACCACCGCGGCCCTGGGGATGGTCCTGCGCGCCAGTGGCCATGGCCTGAAATGCTTCATCGTCCAGTTTATCAAGGCCGCCGGGGAAACGGGAGAACTAGGCGCCTGCCGCAAGGAGCCCGGAGTGGAAATCGTTCAGGCCGGGTTGGGATTTATCCCCGATAATAAAACAAACCCTGCATTCGCGGCGCATCAAGAGGCGGCCCAGGAAGGCCTCAAAAAGGCGAAGGCGGCCATTGCCGACGGCAACTATGACCTGGTTGTGATGGATGAGGTCTGTCCGGCCGTCACAAAAGACCTCTTAACCGAGGAGGCAGTCATAGAGTCGATACATAAGGCCGGCCCGGAGGTGGTTATCGTCATGACCGGTCGCCAGGCCCCGGCAGGCCTGATCAACCTGGCCGATACAGTAACGGAAATGACCATGATCAAACATGGATACAGTGCCGGTTGGCCCGCTCAGAGAGGTGTCGAGTTCTAGGCAATTAATCCAGGGAAGGCAAAATGAAGCGACCGTTCATACTATTCAGTTTACTGATCATCGTGTTTACCCTGTCCTGCCCCGCTTATGGCGGGTCTGCTTCCAGAAATGTTTCCGGGGATTTCGATTACTATGTCCTCGCCTTGTCCTGGTCCCCCGATTTCTGCGCCGGGCAGGGCGGCAACGATTCCGAACAGTGCGGTCCGGGAAGAAATCCCGGTTTTGTCCTCCACGGGCTCTGGCCCCAGTATCAAAAGGGCTTCCCTCAAAATTGTACTTCCATCCCGTTCCCGTCCTCACTTAAACGGGAATTCCCCGGCCTCTTCCCGAATGACCGCCTCTATGCCCATGAATGGCGCCGTCATGGGACCTGTTCCGGCCTTTCGCCCCGAGAGTATCTTGCTGCGGCGCAGAAACTAAAGCAGGCCGCCCCTCTACCATCGCGATACCGCAATCTTCGTGAACCGGTCCGTACAACCACGGCGGCCCTCAAGAAGGAATTCAAGGCGCTGGACGCCGGCTTGCCGGATAACGGTGTGGCCGTGTTCTGTTCAGGATCGGGCCGTTTTCTGAAGGAGATCTTCCTCTGTTATAACCGCCAGGGGAAACCGACGGCCTGTAGTCCTGAAATCATGAACAAAAGCGCCCGGAGCTGCCGCCAGAGCGACTTTCTGATCCGCCCCGGCCGTTGACTTATTGAAACTTATCCGGTTCTTTCGAAACAGTATTCATTTTGGGGCTGCTATCTTATGGCGGCACTATGGCCATAATCGCTTCCAGAAAGCAGTCCATTTCCTCATCGGTTCCAATGGTTACACGAATGAAGTTGTCAATTTTAGGTTTATCAAAATAACGAACGAGAATGCCTTTTTCCCTCAGGCTCTGAAACAGGACATGTCCGGGGCATTGCTTGCTGCTGATAAAGATGAAATTCGCCTGCGAAGGAATCACCCTAAAGCCCATTTCCGTAAGTCGAGCGGATACACGTTCACGGCTCTTCATGATTTTTGATCTTGTTTCCTGAAAATAATTGTCATCTTTGATTGCTTCCCCTGCGCCAGCCAGGGCCAGACGATCAACCGTATATGAATTAATCGAATCTTTGACCCGAATTATTCCTTCAATCAGATCTTCATTGCCCAAGGCGTACCCCACCCGCAATCCCGCTAGGGAATGTGATTTGGACAGAGTCTTGATAACCAGTAAATTCGGATAATCATTGATCAGCTTTACCGCAGATCGGCCGCCGAAGTCTACGTAGGCCTCATCAAGAATGACCACACTGTTTTTGTTCCGGCTGAGCACCCCTTCTATAGATTTTACGGTAACACCTTTTCCGCTGGGTGCGTTGGGATTCGCAATAATAATTCCACCATTGTCCTGATCGTATCCTTCCTCGGGAATATTAAAGTCCTCATCCACGGGAATAAGTCGGTAGTTGATATTAAAAAGAGCGGCGTAAACGGGATAAAAGCTGTAGGTTATCTCGGCGAAAAGAACAGGTTTACCTGCCGGTTCAAAGAAGGCCGGGAAGGAAAAGGCCAATAACTCGTCGGAACCGTTGCCAATAAAAACATTGCTTTTCCGGAGTTGGTAGTATCCGGCAAGTGTTTCTCTCAGTTCCTCTCCCATCGGGTCCGGATAAAGGCGCAAGGTTTCATCGGCTGCATTCTTAATTGCCTCAATTACCCGGGAAGAAGGCGGATAAGGATTCTCATTCGTGTTCAGTTTAATATATTTCCGGTCTTTCGGTTGTTCCCCGGGGGTATATGGTTTGATATTTTTTACCTTATTACTCCAGTATCTGCTCATAAAAACCATCCATTCTTTTTAGGAAATTATTAATATGTCCGTGAATAAAATAGAAGATATTACCGAAAATATCCATTTTTATTTTTACCTGCAAACGCCGTTTCTTTCGGATAGAAATCCGTAAGTTCTGATTGCCAGTTGTCAATGATTGAAGTATTAAATATCAAATGTTGAATAGGGGATATTTATATGCATGCCATGCTTTATAGAACACTAATTCTTCTGTTTATCTTGCTCATTTCTGCAACTAACTGTCTGTACGCACAGCCTATACCTGAATCAGCGGGGATAAGATTAGTCTCATCCTTTGAAGGGGGTAAACATTACCGGAGCGGAAAATTCAATGTACTGGCTCTCCATGGCAGTTATCATCAGATGGGGCGCCAATATGGATACCTTTTAAGCGGTGAATTAAAAAGCCTGTATCAAAATGCCGTCGTGGAATATTTTCAAAAACACAAAGGCCTTTCTGCCGACGCTATGAAAAAGACGGCCATGTCTTTGTATCAGTTTTATCCCCGGCGCTTTAAAGACATTATTGCGGGGATGGCGGAAACTTCCGGGCTTTCCTTAGACGAGCAAATTATGCTCAATGCCCTTGAGGTTTATGGCTCGATGTCGGGATGCTCGGGAATCATTGCCTGGGGGGACTATACAAACAATAAACCCCTCATTGCGGGAAGGAATTATGATTGGTTTGATAAATATGTTGAATTTGCACAAACTCTCACCGTAACCGTTTTCAATCCCGATTCAGGAATTCCCAACGCGATCATCACCTTTGCCGGTGTCATTTACGCGACTACGGGATTGAATGCAGAAGGTATATATCTTCAACTCAATAACGGCCTTCCCTCCGGCGGCGCCCTCAGTTATTCGAATCGCGTGCCGGCTATCGTCAGTCTGCTGTCTTCTCTCAACGATTATGGCAGCATGGATCAGTTAGATGCTTTTTTCAATACAACCAGAACAGACTTTGCCTTCATCATCAATACGGCCGACAAGTCACGGGGGATCTCCTATGAATGGGCGCCGTTTGAACATCGCCGCCGAAGCGGTGACACGGAAGGACTGCTGGTTGCGACCAACCATTTTACCGACCCATCATGGGGAATTGATCTGCATGACAATGCCGGTTTTGAAACGGTCCGCCGACGGGAAAATCTGCTTGCCCTGGGACATAAAAACAAGGGTAAAATCAATGTCAGGACCATGAAGGAGATTCTGGACACTCCCATGAATAGCGGCGGGGCAACTTGGCCTGTCGGAGGCAGTATCCGCACGGCATATCAAACTATTGCCCTGCCGGATTCTTTGCAGATATGGTTAAAAGTCCCAGGTTTTCAAGATTGGACAGGTGTTGAACTGAAAAGCCTGTTTGGAAAATAGTCGGCGCCGATCGCTTGTTTCCATTAAAGAAAAGTTGATGCCTCCCTGCAAAGTTGAAGAGCTGGATAAGCAGGGACCACCTGAGCAGTCCGTGGCTGCGGCTGACGTCCACTATTTTAAAGTACTCATTGATCCGGCCGAACCCGCATAGAAATTGGTTCAAAGGATCCTTGCGGGCCGTTAGAAATGGGGCCGCCGAGAGCGGGGTGGTGGTGGTTTTCTGTCGGTTGTTTGCCGTCTGACTCGGGGGAGGCTTTTCTTGGCGGGATAGACAGCTACCGGCTTGGTCAGCATTTCATCGTCGGGTTCGATACAGTGCAGTTCCCGGCCCATGAACGCCTCAATAGGGGCGATGTAAAAGGCGTCGCCCTCATCGGCAAAGCTCACGGCGGTGCCGCTGGACCCCGCC
>DMAT01000305.1:0-3305 GCA_003451635.1 Syntrophus sp. (in: bacteria)
AAAGAGATTCATTTCCGAGAGGATTGCCTGGGGGAAAAATGGGAATTCTATTACCTGAAAAACAAGGACGGACGGGAAATTGATTTCTTTATTACAAAGCAGGAAAAGCCCGCTCTAATGATTGAAGTCAAATGGAGCGATGCAGAACGAAGCCCCAACTTTTCTTTCTTTGAGAAATATCTTGCCGGTGTAAATAAACTCCAGATCGTCAAGGAACTCAACCGGGAAAAGACCTATCCGGACGGCACCGAGATTAGAACCGCCCAAAGCTGGCTGTCTGAGATCAGTCTTGAATGATCAGCGTTTGATTTTTGGATTTGGATAGCTGAGTAGCACTATCAGGCTTCAAAGGTTCATTTTACCTTCAGAAATAAATGCCGTACAATGGCGATGCCTCAGGTTTGTACCGGGGGCTGCATTTGAGATCATCGTCAGCAAGGTAATTATTACGTTTCTGGTCCAGTTGATTGAATTTCTTTATCGCCGCGTCCCGCAATTCATTCATGTCGACTTTCCCGTCTTTATTGGCGTCCAGGTCTTCGAATTTCGATTGCGCCCCCTTGACCTGGCTGAACTCGGACTTATTGAGGGCCCCGTCGTGATTTTTGTCATTTTCATTGAACACCCTCAAGGCCTCCTGATCAAATTCCTCCATGTTAAGCTTTCCGTCCTTGTTCTTATCTATCTCCTGGAAAGTCTTGTCGGCGGCCCAAACCGCTCCTGATAAAACGAAAACGACTGCGAAGATAATGCTCCACCTTTTCATTTGCTATGTTCCTTCCTCTTCATCCGATTAATTCGCACCTGGATATCCATTCCGCTCAATTATTTGCTTTTTTAGCCATGTTGCTTTTATTTAGGCTTCCTTTGCGGCTGATAGAGACAATATGGTTCCTCGGCCAGGTAATCCCCCGTCTTCTCGTAAGCCCGGGCCCGGCAGCCGCCGCAGACGCGAATGAACTGACATTTCCCGCATTTCCCCTTGTAGAGGCCCGGATTCCTCAAGTCCTGAAAGATGGGCGACTGATTCCAGATATCATGAAATCCCGTTTTCTTGATCTGCCCGCAGTCTAACTCGAGATAGCCGCAGGGCTGGACTTGGCCGGTATGGGAGATGAAGCAGAAAGATACCCCGCCCAGGCAACCGCGGGTCATGGCATTGAGGGGATGTCCCGCTGCCGCGCTGTTTAATCCGCCGCCGCGCTGGTGAAAGATCCGGTAGTAATGGGGGGCGCAGGTGGCCTTGAGTTGAATGGGGCAGGCGAGACTTTGCTCGTAAAACCATTCCAGAGTTTGCTCGTATTGCTCTGCCGATATCTCCTGTTCCGCCAATTCCCTGGCCCTCCCCGTGGGAACGAGGAGAAATATGTGATGGGCGGCGGCGCCGATCTTCAGGGCCAAATCATTAATTTCTTTGATATGATTGAGGTTGTCTCTCGTAATTGTGGTATTGATCTGGAATTCCATCCCCGCCCGCTGCATGGCCTCGATGCCCGCCAGCGCCCCGGCAAAGGCCCCCTGCACCCGGCGGAACTGATCGTGGCTCTCTGCGTCGGGACCGTCAATACTGACGCTGACCCGGCGGATGCCCGCCGCCAGCATTCTTTGGGCTGTATCCTCCGTAACCAGGGTGCCGTTGGTCGCCATGACCATCCGGAGGCCTTTCCCGTCTCCGTAGGCGGCGATCTCCCAGATATCCGGCCGCAGTAGTGGTTCCCCTCCCGTAAGGATGATCACCGGCTGGCTGAAGGCGGCAATCTCGTCAAGGATGCGGAGGCAGGCGGCAGTATCGAGCTCTCCCTCATAGGGACCGCCAACCGATGAGGCCCGACAGTGGGCACAGGCCAGGTTGCAGCTCCGGGTGACTTCCCAGGCCACCATCCTCAGCGTTGAGGGCAACGGGCGAGAGTCTTTCATGGTTGATTCCTTACCACGTCAACTTTTATTACCCAACTCTTGGATATCGATCTCTCGGAGCATCGCAACAAAGTCATGTCTTGATCTGTTCTCAATGAGCCTAATTGCCTGATTTACTTTCATTTAATACTTTTGCCGCTTCCAGGGCGAAATAGGTAATGATGATGTCCGTTCCCGCTCGCTTTATGGATGTTAGCACCTCCATCATGGCCCGCTGGCCGTCGAGCCAGCCGAGCTGGGCTGCTGCNNCTGCCTTGATCATGGCAAATTCGCCGCTGACGTTATAGGCGGCAATGGGCAGGTCGAACTCTTCCCGGGCGCGTCTAATGACATCGAGGTAGGCCAAAGCCGGTTTGACCATGATGATATCCGCCCCTTCCTCGACGTCGAGGGTTATCTCACGGATGGCCTCGTCGCTGTTGGCCGGATCCATCTGATAGGACTTCCGGTCCCCGAACTGAGGGGCACTTTCCGCCGCATCCCGGAAGGGTCCGTAGAAACAGGAGGCATACTTCGCCGAGTAGGCCATTATAGGAATTGCTTCAAATCCCGCTTCGTCCATACCTTCACGAATCGCACCGATCTGACCGTCCATCATCGCCGAAGGGGCGACCATATCAGCCCCGGCCCGGGCATGGGAAACCGCCGTTTCGGCCAGGACCTCGAGAGTGGAGTCGTTGTCCACTTCCCCTTTTTCGATCATCCCGCAATGGCCGTGACTGGTGTNNTGGTGTATTCGCAGAGGCAGACGTCGGTGACGACGAGAATGTCAGGGATCTTGTTCTTTATTTCCCGGACGGCCCGCTGCATAAGTCCATCCCTGGCAAAGGCCCCGGAGGCGACTTCGTCCTTCCGGTCGGGAATGCCGAAGAGGAGGACGGCAGGGACCCCTGCTTCTTTGGCCGTTTTCACTTCCTTGACGAGTTGGTCGATTGACATCTGGTAATTGCCCGGCATGGAAGCGATGGGTTTCTTGATCCCCTTGCCGGAGACAACGAACAGGGGATACATAAAATCATCCACGGATAGAGTTGTCTCCCTGATCATGCGTCGGAAATTCTCGTTTTTTCTCATCCTTCTGGGCCGATATTCGGGAAAGTGCATGTTCCATTCCTCCTTTGTGTTTTAGAGCTTAATCTCCTCATCCGTCAGATAACAGGCGGGATCGGGGGCCCAGATATCCCCGGCGACGGACTCTGACCGGGCCCGGAAATTTCCCCCGCATATGCCCAGCCAGCGGCAGGCGACGCAACGACCCCGGACGTGGGGCTGTTTGTTCTTCAATTTTGCCATCAGCTCGTTGGACGTGTCCATCCATATTTCACTGAACGGCCGCTGCCTGATGTTGCCGAAGGAGATATTCCGCCAGAACTGGTCGGCGTGGACCT
>DMAT01000305.1:3408-17707 GCA_003451635.1 Syntrophus sp. (in: bacteria)
TCGGCGTGGTTGTCCACGGTGAGAATCTCTTTCTCCATCCCCCGCTCAAAGAGCCCCCGGGTCCGGTCCATAATGAGATCCAAAAGCCGGCGCGTCTCTTCGTGATCGAGATCCTCTTCGACAAGTTTCGAGCCCCGCCCCGCATAGACAAGGTGGTAGAAACAGCAGCGGGGGATGTTTTCTTCCTCGAGAAGGTCGAAGATGGCGGGCACATCGGCGACGTTGTGACGGTTGACGGTAAAACGGACGCCGACCTTGATCCCCGCTTCTTGACAATTGCGCAGGCCTTTCATGGTCCGGTCGAAGGCGCCGGAAACGCCGCGGAAAAAGTCATGGGTCGCCCTGGTCCCGTCGAGGCTGATCCCCACATAGGACAGGCCGATCTTCCGGAACAGGGCCGCCTTTTCTTTTGTAATCAGTGTCCCGTTCGTGGAGATGACAGCCCGCATCCCTTGATCCACAGCATATTGGGTCAAATCGGGAAGGTCTTTTCTCATCAAGGGTTCGCCGCCGGAAAAGAGGAGTACCGGCGCACCAAAGGTGGCGAGGTCCCGGATCATCGTCCTTGCCTCCTCCGTCGTCAGCTCGTCGGGATAGTCGATATTCTGAGAACTCGAATAGCAGTGGATGCACCGGAGGTTGCAACGCCGGGTCATGTTCCAGACGATGACGGGCCGCTTGTCGGCGGAGAACTGGAGGAGATGGGAGGGGAGCTTTTTCGACTCCCGATGGTAACGCAGGACATCCCCGGGCTCCACGGCCCCGCAGTATAGTTTCGAAATTCCAATCATGAGACAACCCTTAACACTGCCTTTGGCTTCTGTCAAATCTTCCCTTGGCCACGTTCTTGACTATTCTGAAACAATATATCATATAGCCAAATGCAAACTTAAAAACTGGGAGGAAGAAGGAGAGACCCTGAAGAAAGGCGTTAATATCCAGATATTTGCGATGGCAAAACATACATAGTTTGTTCGGAAAAATTAAAGACAAACCTTGAATATCATCAAGCTGAGAGAAACCTATGATAGTAAGCATGTGGATGACTCGGGAGTTAGTGACGATTGAGCCCGCTACACCTATCACCGTAGCGGCCGACATTATGGCCGGCAAACGCATCCGCCGTCTACCGGTTGTGAAACAACTCGCAAACACTACCTATCCGGTCGGTATTATCACTGCCACCGACATCCTCCACGCTTATCCTCCGGAGGTAAACCCATTTTCGATTGTGCCTTCCGATTCCAGTCGGGTTCATGCCACGGCTGGAGAAATTATGCGCCGATCGCTGCACACCGTCGCACCGGAAACACCAATAGAGGAGGCTGCCAGAATAATGCGAAATATGAAAATTAGTACGTTACTGGTGGTTAATAGAGCAAAACTCGTCGGTCTGATTACTGAGTCGGACATCTTCCGGGCCTTTGTCGGCATTTTAGAGTCTACCCGGGGTGATGTGCGCATTTCCTTTGAGATTAAAAAGGATGAAGACACATTCGCGCTGATCGCCCCGATTGCTCTGAGGTTGGGGGTGCGCGTGGTTAGCTTGATGTCGATACAACAAGACGAGCGGAAATTGTGTGTGGTCCGAATCTCAGGTGAGGCAGCAGACGAGATGCTAAACGAGCTCTGGAATTCCGGGCACAGTGTGCTCAATGTGCTCCGTCTGTCTTGATTCGTAGCATCATGACAATCAGTCTCCATTTCATTTAGTCCAAACGGTCTTCCCGGAGGAAGTCTCTTCATGATGTCCATCTACCGTCTCCTTCCCTTTCCCGCCTTTTTCATCCGGCGAAAAATATTCGGGCAAAAAATCCCTCTTTTGGCCAGTTTCAAGCTTACCTACCGCTGCAACCTTGCGTGTGTCGCATGTCCATTTCATCGTCGCGCCGTCGAAGAAAGTGCCCACATGAGCTGGCTCTCGGCCATAACCTCACTCGACGCATTGAAGCGCCTGGGAACCCTGATTGTGGTCTTTGAAGGCGGAGAGCCGCTTCTGTGGCATGATGGCGGACATAATCTGTACGATTTGATCGACTACGCCAAAAGGCACTTTCCCCGGGTCGCCGTGACCACAAACGGCACCTTCCCTCTCGATGTGCCGGCGGATATCCTCTGGGTAAGCCTGGACGGATTGAAGGATTCCCAAGACCGGCTGCGCTCCCGCTCATTCGACAAGGTTTGGTCGAACCTCCGCGTATCCAGACATGGCCGTCTCTTCGTTCACTTTACTATCAACCGGGAGAATCAAAACGACATCCGGCCGCTTTTGGAAAAACTGAAAGACATAAGGGCATTCCGCGGCATGACCGTGCAGCTCTTCTACCCCTATGGTCAGGGAGAGGCGCCTTTGGCCTTGTCGGATGATGAACGCAGAGAGGTTCTGGAAGATGTAATCGAAATGAAGAAGCAGGGTTTCCCGATCCTCAACTCTGCCGGGCGTCTGAGCGCCATGATCAGAAATGACTGGCAGTGCCACGATGATATTCTCATTAATGTTGATCCCGATGGCGCCATCACACGGGGCTGTTACGTCAAGAGCCGAGGCGTGATCAATTGCCGGGCCTGCGGTTTTTCTCCGGTTTCCGAGGCCTCGGGCGCCATAGACCTCCTTCCCGGATCGTTGATGGCGGGATGGTCGATTTTCTTGAAGTGACTCATCGTTTGGGATCTTTTGTGAAAAAGCTTTTTAATAAGTATTTGATCAAGGACAGCTTGACTGATAATAAAGAGATATCGGAGGCAGACGTGCCAGGGATACTGTGCCGTAAAGGTTAAGGAGGATGGGGATGCCGAAAGTGGCGCTGATCCGATGCGAAAGCTATGAATATGAAAAGGTCAGAAGCGCTGTTGGGCGCGGCCTCGATCTCATCGGCGGGGTGGGAATATTTGTGAAGGAGGGGCAGCGCCTCCTCCTGAAACCAAACCTGCTCGTTGGTGAGTCGCCGGAAAAGTGTGTGACCACCCACCCTGCCGTTTTTAGGGCCCTTGCCGAAATCATCAAGGGAACCGGCGCAGTGGTGAGCTACGGCGATTCCCCGGCCATTGGAAGCACCTCCGCCGCCGCAAGAAAATGCGGCCTCCACTCCGTAGCAGAAGATCTCGACATTCCCGAGGCGGATTTCAAAACCCCTGTAGAGGTATTTTTTAAGAAGGGCGTACAGAACAAAAAATTCATCGTGGCGAAGGCCGTATTGGACAATGATGTTGTCGTGAGCCTCCCGAAGCTGAAAACGCATGGCTTCGAGAAGTTCACCGGGTGCGTGAAGAATCAGTTCGGTTGCATCCCCGGCATGCGCAAAGGCGAGTACCACATAAAGCTCCCCAACGCCGTACAGTTCGCACAGATGCTTGTCGACCTGAATAATTACGTAAATCCCGCACTCTATGTGATGGACGGGGTATGGGCGATGGAGGGCAACGGGCCGCGCGGTGGGACACCCCGTAAAATGAACATTCTCCTTTTTTCAAGCGACCCGATTGCCCTGGACGCGACCGTGTGCAGGATCATCGCCGTGGACCCCGAACATGTACCCACAATAACGATGGGCTACAAAAGCGGTTCCGGAACTTATCTGGAAAAAGAGATCGAATTGGTGGGCGACGATCTCGACAGCTTCCGTCTCCCCGACTTCGATATTGAACGCTCCCCTCTCACACCTTACCGGGACAGGGGCGTCATGCGCTTCTTGAGTAACCGCTTTGTCCCCCGTCCCGTCATCGATGAGAAAAAGTGTGTGGCCTGCGGCGTGTGCGTGACGATTTGCCCCACCGCTCCCAAATCGGTCGACTGGGTTGGAGGCGATCGACAGAGGCCACCCAGGCACAATTATAAAACATGCATTCGGTGCTATTGCTGCCAGGAACTCTGCCCCGAGAGCGCAATCGACATCCGGTATCCGCTTGTCAGGCGTATCTTCGGGCGGGAGATGCGAGCAAATGACAATAGTTGACAAAGAAGGAGGTGTTAAAAATGAAAATTTTCATAACAGGGGGCACGGGTTTTATTGGAACATATCTGGCCAAACTTCTTATTTCAGAAGGCCACGCGGTTACCATCCTGACACAGGCACTGACCGGCAGGGAATTAAAAATGACGGAGATCGCCTATCTCATGGGTAGTCCGACCATTAAAGGAGAGTGGCAGGAAGCCGTCCGGGATCATGATGTAATCATCAACCTTGCCGGAGCTTCCATTTTCAGCCGCTGGACAGAGGACCAAAAAAAGATTCTCCTGAGCAGCCGTATCGAAACAACCCGCAATTTGGTTCAAGCATTGCCGGACAGCGCAAAGCACATCACATTTTTCAGTACGTCAGCGGTGGGCTATTACGGTTTTCATGAAGATGAGGAGCTCATTGAATCGTCTCCGTCGGGCAATGATTTTCTCGCAAAGCTGGCCTATGATTGGGAACAAGAGGCATTGCGCGCCCAAGATAAAGGCGCCCGCGTGGTCATCACCGNNAAAGAACGGCGGGGCCCTGGGTCAGATGATCCCGTTATTCAAATATTTGTTAGGAGGACCGCTGGGCAGCGGACGCCAGTGGTTTTCCTGGGTGCACATACACGATCTTGCCGAAGCGTTCATCTTTTTGCTCAGCCATAAAGATATATCCGGGCCGGTAAATATTTGTTCTCCCCATCCCTTGCGTAATAAGGATTTGGGAGATGCGATTGGCGGAGTGCTGCACCGGCCTTCGTTTATGCCTGCACCGGGGTTTATGATACGGCTGATCCTGGGTGAATTTGGTGACGTCCTGCTCAAGGGCCAGCGTGTCATTCCCCATTGTCTGCTGGAAGCCGGTTTTAAATTTCGCTACCCAAATATTGAAGAGGCGCTGAAGAATATTATTCTCGATGAGTAATAATATTAATTTGATATCTCCCCTGTTCCCGGATTTCTAACGCCTTGCGCTCAGCAATGTCCCGACGACCCTTTCCAGATGGACTAAGGTATTGCATTCCTGCAATAGATGGCAATAAGGGGCGTAGGTCTTGATCTCGGAATCGCCGGTACCCCAGAAAGGTTTGGTCTCCGGGTTAAGCCAGATCAACCGTTTGCATCTCTCCCCGATGGCCTTGAGAACCTCGGCGCGAGGGGGGTTGAAATTGTTTCTGGCATCCCCGAGGATAACTACGGTGGTATTTTTGGTTGACAGGTGCAGGTGGTGATCCCGGAAGTTGGTGAACATGGTATTGTAATCGCTTTTCCCCCTAATGATCGGCAGGCTCGGATCGCTCGTGATTTTTGACAAGGCTTCTTCGATGCTGTACCTGTCGAAGATATAGCTTGCATCGATCATATTCGAATAGAAGATGAAGGTGTGAATCTTGCCGATTCGTTTATTGAGGCCGTAAATAAAAAGCATCAAAAAACGCACCGTTTGCAACACCGAGCGGCTGATGTCACAGATCACGATTACATCGGGGCGGTTCTCCTTTTTCTTTTTCCACAGGGGGGCAAATAAAAAACCGCCGTAAGAAATGCTTTTCCGCAAGGTTTTTTTGTAGTCCAATTTGCCGCGATTTGCCGTCTTCAGTCTTCGTGAATGCCTGTCTTCAAGCTGCCTGATGAGCCTCTGAATCAGCCCGTCCATCCTGTGAAAATGGCGCAACTCGATTTGGGACAGGGGCGTCGTTTTCAGAAACTGGTCCTTGGAATCCAAGCCGTCGGCGTTCAGCTGCAGCTGTTGCTCCACATACTCTTTTACGGTTTGCACCAGATCATCACGGCCCTTTTCCAGCAACTCCGCCGTCTGCTGGGAAAGACCAGATCCGGTGGAGCTTTTTATCTGCCCAACCATCGCCTCCATACCCGGCATTCCCATTTGATTCAGGATTTTCATGGTGAAGAGGCTTTTTTGCATGGGGTTTTTAATGGAGGAGATATTTGCCATCCGGCCGGCCTCCGTCATCAACGCGGCAAGCTGCCCCTTGTCGTCCTTTAAGACAAGGGCGGAAAGCTGGTCTTTCAGAGCTTCCGGGTAAGCCTCCGGATTGTGGGTGTTTGCTTTTTTTGGGGACTGGAAAAAGTTGAAAGAAAAAAAACTCTCGAAACAGGAATCGAAAATGTTCTCTTCGGCATGGCTCTTGGCGAGCGATGCAGCCAAAGCCTCTTTAAACAGGCGGCGATTATCATAGCCCATTATCTGTGCGGCAGACACCGCATCGAGACTTTCGGATATCGATACCCTCACGCCCGCCTTGCGCAAGACGGTTATGAAATCTCCCAAAACGCCTTCCAAATCATTCTCCCGTCATGCCTTCATCTGCCTTTAGCGCCTCCGCGGTGAGGCTGATAAGCTTCTCCTCGGCCACCCTTATATCTTCCTCGTGTTTTAAGATTACATTCAGGGTTTTGCCGACAAGCTCTCTGTTCAGGCTCTCCGCATGCATAAGCAACAATACCCTCGCCCAGTCGATGGTTTCACTGATGGAGGGGGGTTTTCTGATATCGAGCGTGCGGACAGCCTGAATAAAGGCGACCAGCTGTTTTCTCAACTTCTCTCCGATCTGTGGAATGCGGGTCTTGATAACTTCGCTTTCCAACGCGGCGCTCGGGTACGGGATATAGAGATGGAGGCAGCGTCTTTTCAGCGCCTCACTCAGTTCCCTGGCGTTGTTGCTGGTGAGAAAAACCAGCGGTTTGCGCACGGCTTTAATCGTGCCGATCTCCGGAATCGAGACCTGAAAATCGGACAGCACTTCCAGCAGGAAAGCCTCAAACTCCTCATCGGCCTTGTCTATCTCGTCTATGAGCAGCACCACCCCATCCGGCTGTTCCAGAGCCTTGAGAAGCGGGCGGGGTTCGAGAAAATGG
This sequence comes from Syntrophus sp. (in: bacteria), assembly GCA_003451635.1. GTDB lineage: Bacteria > Desulfobacterota > Syntrophia > Syntrophales > UBA8958 > UBA8958. Next base: position 10,229 of record DMAT01000305.1, read on the forward strand.
GGGGAGAAGAATATATCGTCGTATTGATGGAGCTTTTCGATTGAATCGGCAAGCTTGTCCTGCGTATTCATGATCGTGTCGAGCTTGTCTTTCAAAAGCTGGGTGTAAAGGAGCTGCTTTCCGTATTTCCATTCGTATAACGCCTTTGATTCATCGAGCCCTTCATAGCACTGGATTCTGATCAGCGGTACTTCGAGATACTCGGCAATGACCTTTGCCAGTTCGGTCTTCCCGACACCCGCCGGACCTTCAACCAGTACCGGCTTTTCTAAATTACCGGCAAGATATATTGTGGTTGCGACCTGGGAGTCGCAAATATAATGGGCGGCCTTCATGCCGTCCATAACCTGTTCTACGCTGGAGAACTTATCGGCTTTCCAATCCATGCTCATAACCTTTCACGAGGAGATCATCTCCATTTTTTTATTGTTTGATAAAAGACAGCTGTTCGAGTGAGCGCGTGTACATACGCTCAAGCCCGCCTAAAATCAACCCCAAAATAAGAACATCTTCAATAACCCTGAAGGGAAGAATCATATCCTCGGTATCGGACATCTTCTGCTACCCTTTTACCTCCCCCTCCTAAGAAAGGCTTAAAGATCATCCTATCTCACTTTCAGGCTGCCGCCGATGTTTCCCCGGATACCCATGTGCTATACGAGAGTCGTCAGTATGGAAACGAAAACCTGAGAATGAAAGGAGATTGGGATTATGAAGAAAATTGCCAAACCCGCGGACAGAGGAAGCAGGGACAAATATGTGGATGAAGTAAGGGAAGAGAAAGAGATCACCGAGTGCTATGAATCGACAATCGTGACCGCGGCCATCTTCTGAATGTTCTGATGCGCCCCCGCCAAAGCGTCCCACAGGTGTTTCCTGCGAAGCCCCTGCCGATCCCCAGGCAGGGGCTTTATCTTTGTCATTTACCCGGCGAAGAAATCCTGTAGCCCGGCCACCAGCCCTTCGATGGTGTAGGTTTCCTGCATAATGTCCACTTTCAGGCCGGCCTTGTTCACGGCAGCGGCAGTTACGGGACCGATGGCGGCAACCTTCACCTGGGGGGGCAGGGTGTAATCCCGTCCCATGATCTCCTGGAAATTGGTTATCGTCGAGGGACTGGTGAAGGTTATTACATCGACCTTTCCATCCTTGATCATTTTGTCTAATTCCTCGGGGCGGCGGCCTGAGGAGATGGTCCGGTAAACGGTGACGACATCAACGGCGGCCCCCATTTTTTCCAGACCCGCGGGGATGACGTCCCGGGCCTGCTCCGCCCGGGGCAGAAGTATCCTTGCCCCCCTGATGTCCTGGCCCTGAAAGGCCGCAACAACGCCTTCGGAGATATACTCCTCCGGGACAAGATCCACCTTGATTCCCATCGCGGCCAGGATGACCGCCGTTGCCGGACCGATGGTGCCGATCCGGATATTTTTCAGCTCCCGGACGTCCCGGCCCTGCTCCTGGAGGCGCTGGAAGAAGAAACGGACGCCGTTGGCGCTGGTGAAGACGATCCAGGCGTAATCAGCGAGACGCTCCAGGGCATCGTCCAGGGCAGTCCATGTCTTGGGGGGAACGATTTTAATGGTCGGAAAATGGATTGCCCGGGCCCCCTGCTCTTGGAGAAGGGCGGCGAAGGATTCCGCCTGGGCCTCCGGTCTGGTAATGACGACACCCCTCCCGAAGAGGGGCCTGTTTTCAAACCAGTTCAACGTCTCCCGGAGGCTGACGACGGGGCCGACGACGAGGAGCGACGGCGGCGTGAACCCCTGGGCCGCTGCCTTACCGGCAATATCCGCCAGGACGCCGGTGATGGTCTCCTGATCGGCCGTCGTCCCCCAGCGGATGAGGGCGGCGGGGGTTTGGGGATCTTTTCCGTGGGCGATAAGGCGGGCGGCAATGGAGGGAAGATTTTTCACCCCCATGAAAAAAACAAGGGTCCCGATGCCGGCCAGGGACTGCCAGTCGATGTCGCTTTTTTCCTTCGTCGGGTCTTCATGGCCCGTCACGAAGGCCAATGTCGAGGTCAGGCCCCGGTGGGTCAGGGGAATTCCCGCGTAGGCGGGGACGGCCACGGCGGCGGTAACCCCGGGGATGATCTCGAAGGGAATCCCGGCGGCGGCGAGGGTCTCCGCCTCTTCACCCCCCCGTCCGAAGATGAAGGGGTCGCCCCCCTTGAGGCGGGCTACCGTATGTCCTGCCTGCGCCTCAGCAACGAGGAGACGGTTGATCTCATCCTGGGGGAGGGTGTGGTCGCCCCCTTTTTTCCCGGCGTAGATCAGGCGTGCATCTTTCCGGGCATAACTGAGAAGCTCCTCGCTGACGAGATGATCGTAGATGATGACATCGGCCCGGGCAATGCCCTGGGCGCCCTTCACGGTGATCAGTCCCGGATCGCCGGGACCGGCGCCGATGATGTAAACTTTCCCTCGCTCCGTCATTTCTTCTTTCCTCGCTTCATTTTATCAGCAGCCTTGATAAACCTCATCCAGGATGGCCTTGCCACCGCGACTGATGATGATTTCCGCTAATTGTGTTCCCAGGTCGTCACAGGAGGCGGCAGTCCCCCGGACCTCTTCACGGATCAGGGTACGCCCGTCGATGGTTCCCAACATGCCCGTGATCTTGATGTCCGGACCCTCTGTTTTGGCGTAGGCCGCCAGGGGAAGCTGGCAGCCTCCTCCGAGGCGGCTGAGAAAGGCCCGTTCCGCCCTGGTTTCCCTCCACGTCGGCGGGTGGTTGAGAAAGGCGATGGTTTCCCTGACTGATTTGTCATCTCCCCGCACCTCCAGGGCGAGGGTCCCCTGACCGACGGCAGGGAGGATCATCTCCACAGGGAGAAACTGGGTCACCCGGCTGATCCATCCCAGGCGCCGGATGCCGGCAGCGGCAATGACCACGGCGTCGAGGTCCTCGATCTCCACTTTTTTCAGTCTTGTATCCAGGTTGCCCCGGATGGGAACAATCTCAACATCCGGCAAAATGCTGCGTATCTGAAAGCCCCGGCGCAGGGAGCCGGTGCCGATCCGGGCTCGCTGGGGCATGGCCTCGAACTTGATCCGGTTCTTCGCGACCAGGACATCCCGGGGGTCCTCCCGCTCGGGAGTGACGGCGATCTCCAATCCTTCGGGAAGCAGGGAGGGAACATCCTTCATGCTGTGGACGGCCAGATCGATATCTCCCCGCAGCAGGGCGTCCTCGATTTCCTTGACGAAGACCCCTTTCCCGCCGATCTTGACGAGGGCCACATCCTGCATGATGTCCCCCTTCGTCTTGATAATGATCAGTTCGACCCCGATGCCGGGGTTGTTTTTTTGAATCTTCTCCTTGGTCCAGTTGGCCTGGGCCAGGGCCAAGGCGCTGCCCCTGGTGCCGATGCGTATAGTGCCTTTAATCATTTCTCTTCCTCATATAAACACATCCCCACCCCGACCCTTCATTTATTATTCGTTGTCCCGCGATCCATCGAGGCGGAACAGGCGCCGGATAGCGGCGACATAGGCCAGGGCCGATCCTTCCTGGCTTTCCTCTTTCAGGCAGGTCACGGGGTCGTGGAGGATCTTGTTGGCGATGGCATTAGCCATTATCTCCACCGCTTCCCTGTCCTCATCGCGTAAATTTCGTAGCCACCCGCCGGATCTTTCCAGTTCCAAGTTAATGATCCCCATGGCTTTTTCCTTGAGGGAGACGATGGTCGGAACGACGGTCAGGGTGTTGAACCACTCGATGTATCTGTCCGCCTCTGCGGCAACGATCAGTTCCCCCTTTTCCGCCTCCCCTCTGCGGATCTGCATGTTGTCATCGGCGATATCCTGAAGATTGTCCATGTTGTAAAGATAGACATTGTCAATGTCCCCGGCCCGGGGATCGATGTCCCGGGGGACGGCGATATCGATGAGGAACAGGAGGCGGTTTTTACGTCTTTTCAGGGCGGCGGCGATTATGTCGTAGGTGAGTATATAGCCCGGTGCCCCGGTAGAGCTGATGACAATATCCACTTCCCGCAGGCTTTCCCCGACGTCATCGAAATCCACGGGGACCCCCTGGAAGTCCGCGGCCATCTGGATGGCCCTCTCATGAGTACGGTTGGCAACGAAGATCCGGTCTCCTCCGTGCTTGATGAGATGGCGGGCGGCAAGCTCCGACATTTCCCCCGCCCCGATGAGGAGTACCTTTTTCCCCTTGAGGGTGCCGAATATTTTTTTAGCCAATTCGACGGCGGCGTAACTGACGGAGACGGCATGGCTGGCGATACCCGTCTCCGTGCGGATTCTCTTTGCGACCCGGAAGGCCCGGTGGAGAAGTTTGTTCAGGATAATACCCGCCGCCTGATGATCGACGGCCAGACGATAGGCCTCCTTCACCTGGCCGAGGATCTGCGGCTCTCCCATAATGAGGGAATCGAGACTCGCGGCGACCCGGAAGAGATGGCGGATCGCGGCGCCGTCACGATATACATACAGACACCTGGCCATATCTTCTTCCCCGAGGTTGCCATGGCGGAAGATCAGGTCTTTGAGTCTTTCTTCCACATCCGGATGCTCCTCCTGGGTCCGGGCAAGGATTTCCACCCGGTTGCACGTCGAGAGGTAGAGGGCCTCCCCGACGCCGGGGATCGCCTTTATCTCGTCCAGGGGATTGAAACCCTCGTTGCAGGCGATACTCAGGCGTTCCCGGATTTCCACGGGGGCCGTTTTGTGATTCATGCCGATCAGGATCAGATTCATTGTTCAATAAAACCGATGGATAGTCGTGAAAAAAGACTTCTCGACGAGGAGGGCGGCGAGGAGAAGCATGAAGGCGGCAACAGACAGCAGGGCCATCTTATGGCCTTTCCAGCCGATGGCGAGGCGCTGGTGGAGAAGAACGGCATAAATCAGCCATGCCGCCAGGGTCCAGATCTGCTTGGGGTCCCACTGCCAGTGGCTTCCCCAGACGGTTCGGGCCCAGATCGACCCCGCTAAAACCCCCAGGGTCAACAGGGGAACCCCCCAGAGGAGGCAGAAATGATTGATCCGGTCGAGGTCCTGGAGGGAGGGAAATAATTTCATGAATTTGTTTGATTTTTTGCGTTTTATGAGTCCGTCCTGAATAAGATAGACGAGGCCGGCAACGGAGGCAACGGCAAACAGGGCCTCGCCGACAACCGAAAGCATGGCGTGGATGGTGACGAGGCCGCCCTTCAGGACCTCCGGAACGGTCATGGGGCCGCCGATGCCGACGGAGGAGATGATCATGAGGACAAAAACCACGGGGGAGACAAAGGCCCCCAGGACCCTGGTCTTTGTCCGCAGTTGAAAGGCCAGATAGACGCCGGCCATGACCCAGGCAAAGAAGGAAAGCATATCGTGGACGCGGAGGAAGGGGTTGTAGCCCTTGCTCAGCCACTGGCCGAGGAAGAAGAGGGTATGAAGGCCGAAGGCCGCCGTCAATACCCAGGTCGCCGCCCGGGCGGGGGAGACGCGACGGATAAGAAGAGAAAAGATGTACGTCAGGGTGCTGAGGAGGTAGGCGAGGAGCGCCCCCCGGTAAAGCAGCATATCGATGTCCATCGTCACTAAATCCTCTTGCCTGCCCTGTTGATGAAAGCGGCCAGATCTATCTCCTGGGCCGTCAGCTCGCGGATAGTTTGCCCGGCCTCTTCCCAGCGGCCTGCACGGATATGCCCGTGGAGCGGGGAATTTACCAGGGCGGTAAAAATGTCCCGATTATCGTCGGCCGGCCGGCCGGCGGCGATGATCATTTCCCGCAACCATCCCAGCAAATCAAGATAGCTTTCGTATTCCGGACCGAACTGGGCGGACAGATCCTCCCGGAGTTTCCTGGCCAGGGCCGGGCTCTTGCCGTCCGTCGATACGGCGATGGAGAGGCTTCCCCGGTTGACCAGGGACGGCAGAATGAAGTCGCAGCGCCCCGGATCGTCAACGATATTGACCATGACGCCCCGGGCCCGGCAATCCCTGGCTATCCGGTCATTGACTTCCTCCTGGTCCGTGGCGCCGATAACCAGAAAGGCCCCGGATAGATACTGCTGATCATAATTATCAGCCACATGGCTAATTTGACGTTGTTCTACCATATTCACGAGGGTTGTCGTTAGTTTGCCGGAAACGACGCTGACAACGGCCCCGCATTCAAGGAGACGGAGAATCTTTCTTTCGGCGACGTCGCCGCCTCCGACGACGATACACCGTTTTTCTCTAATATCCAGATAGATCGGGTAATATTTCACGATCTCTCCCACTTTCCATATTGATAACGGCTGATACGCTATCACGACAATTCGAATATTTCAAGTTGGTTGAAATATTTTAAAAAAAAGGATATGTTGACCCACCAAAGCCAGAAAGGATGCAACGGGCGAGTCATGGTGCAACAAAAAGAAAAATGGATGAAAATTGAGATAGTTTTACACCCGGACCTAAGCGATGCCCTGTCCAACTTCCTTATGGAGATTGGCGCCCAGGGGGTTTCCCAGGAGCGGGGGGAGTTGCAGAATGGGAGCGGCTTCCAGGAAGATATTCTCGAGGAAACACTGAAGGCCTACCTTCCCCACGACGTCCGGGTGGACAACCGTATCGACGCCCTTGAGTCCTACGTCAATGAGCTCATGCAATTGTTTCCTGCCCTTCCCAGACCGGAATGGAGCACGGAATGGGTTATTGACGCCGATTGGGGAGAGGCGTGGAAGAAATACTTCAAGCCCCTCCGGGTCACAAAAAATATCATTATCAAGCCGACATGGGAACGCTACAGCCCCGGCGGACACGACATCATCATCGAGATGGACCCCGGCATGGCCTTCGGAACGGGTCAGCATCCCTCGACCCGGATGTGTCTTCAGGCTATGGAAGATCTGATCTTGCAGGACCGGACAGCCCGGAGCTGGCGGGTTATGGACGTGGGGACGGGGACGGGCATTTTAGGGATTGCCGCCGCAAAGTTGGGAGCCGGAAAGGTTTTTTGTGTTGATATTGACAAACAGGCGGTAGATATTGCCGGTGAAAATGTCCGCATGAACGGTGTGGAGGATAATGTCGAGGTTGTTCACCGGGACGTAGAGACGATTCATGAGACCTTTGACCTTATCGTTGCCAATCTCACCGCGAAAATGCTCATCAAGCTCCGGCCTCATATCATCTCCCTCCTCAAGAAGGGGGGGGTTATCGTCATGTCCGGCATTATTGAACAGAACCGGGAGGATATAGAGCATAACTTCTTTGCCGAGCCCTTTGTGGTCCTCCGGACGATAACGGAAAAAGAGTGGCTCTGTTATGTCCTCACCAAAGAAGGCTACCGGTAGTGACGACGCCCCGCATTTTTGCTCGTCAGCCTTTATACGAACAGCAACTGTATATTCTCGGGGAGGAGCATCAACACTACCTTAGGCATGTCTTGCGCATCAGGACTGGCGACGCCGTCACCCTTTTCGATGGGTCGGGAAGCGACTATCAGGGAGTTGTCGAGCGGTTGGATGCCCAG
>DMAT01000173.1 GCA_003451635.1 Syntrophus sp. (in: bacteria)
AGTGGTGCAGACCTGCGTGGTGCAAACCTGCGTGGTGCAGACCTACGCGGGGCAAAGTTACTCAAGACTAACCTGAGCAGGGCAAACCTGAGCAGGGCACTCCTGATCGGGGCAGACCTGAACAATGCAAATTTGGACGAGGCGAAGTTGGTTAAGGCAAACCTGATCGGGGTAAACCTACACGGGGCAGACTTAAGATGGGCAAACCTGAGTGAGGCAGACCTGATCGGTGCAAACCTGAAAAGTGCAAACCTATTCAAGGCGAAGCTGCTCAAGACAAATCTCATCGGCGCAAACCTGCATGGGGCAACCCTGGTTGACGCAAACTTGGATGAGGCAGAGCTGAACAATACAAACCTTTGCGGGGCAAACCTGAGTAGGGCAGAACTACGCGGGGCAAAGCTGAACAATGCAAACCTGTGTGGGGCATACTGGAGCGACGCAAACCTGACAGGGGCAACATGGACAGATGGTTCAAAATGTAAAAAGGGGTCTATCAGGGAGTGCAAAAAATAGTCTGCGACATTCATGACAGGAACAATCAATTAACCCAGCGGGAACGAATATGAACATCGGCTTTGTCCTTATCCCTTACCAGCAATACTCAGGTGTTGGAGAATACTCTCGCAATCTATTCCAACACTTAGTTGAAATAGATAAAAAGAACAACTACATCATTTTCCTTCCCACGGATGCAGGAGAAGATGCTTTCGCTTTTTTCGGCAGAGAAAGATGTGTCATAACAAAGATACATTCGTCACCAAGTATTCTACGATATCCGCAAACCATTTTATTTGACGACACCATTGAAAAACACCGCCCACGTATCGATGTCCTGCATTGTTTCAGTTTTCCAATTCCAAGATTCACAGGTAAGGTTATGTTAACGGTTCATGATTTCAAAGAAAATGACCTTCCGGAATTGTTTAACCCCCTAAAAAATGGTTTGCGGATGAGTATTGTGTCCCGGAGTTTACGGCGTGCTGATCACATCATATCTGTCTCTGATTTTACTATAAATAGACTGGTGTATCACTATCCTTTTTGTGATGGAAAAGTGTCGCGAGTTTATCATGGCTTCAGCAACAAATCGTTATGTGATGGCATAACCCCATCCAGACCGCATCAACGGCCATATATAATGACTGTCGGACATATTGTTCCTCACAAGAACCACAAAAACCTGATTCTCGCCTTCAACAAGCTCCTCGATCGACACGATTTCGAACATGATCTTGTTATTATAGGCAAAAATTATTCTTCTCCACAATTCTTTGACAGTATAAGATCACTCTGTACGAAGCCGGAAAGAGTCATCTTTACCGGCGCAATTGATGATTATCAGTTGCAGGCATATTATAAACATACAGATCTCTTCGTTTTCCCCTCTCTTTATGAAGGGTTTGGAATTCCGCTTTTGGAGGTTTCTTTCCACCGTGTTCCCTTCGTTGTTTCCAACATCGAGGTATTTCTGGAACTGTTAGATTTTCCCGACGCACAATTCAATCCTCATGACCCTGATGGAATGGCAGCGATAATTTACAAGCATCTGACGAACCCATCTCTGCGACATGAGACACTTGTATGGGCAGAAAAACGTTTTCATGATTTCACTTGGACCAATACGGCGATGGAAACGTTAAAGATGTACAAAGAACTTCTTCGTTCTTGATGGTACCAATCCAAGTGGTTTTTTGAGGATCAGATGCCTAAGATTATGTCCCGTAGAGTTCTTCATACAACACCATGGCTGCAGCTTATCGAAAAGAAAGTATCCCTTAATCATGACAGAAAGCCTGAACTTTTCTATTGTATCACCCAGCCGGCCTATGTAGGTGTTTTGACACAGATAGAGGACGGCAGTATCCCTCTTATCCGTCAATACAGACCCTGTGTTGAGGCCTATACTTGGGAGTTTCCCGGCGAGACGGTAGATGCCGGCGAGACACCGGAAGAAGCGGCAAAAAGAGAAGTTGAAGAAGAGACCGGTCTCTGCGTCCGGGAATTGATCTATCTTGGGAATTTCCATCCTGATACGGGACGCCTACAAGTGGACTCTCATGCTTTTTTCGCGAGAGCATCCAAGCCGGATCTTTCAAATCCTGAACAGGGTTTGAGCGTCAGATACGTCACACCGGAAGAGCTCGTCTTGATGATTACATCTGTAGAGTTCAAGACACAGCTTCATCTGGGCATATATGCCGCCGCTATCCTTAATGGTATTGACTTGACGGCTTGGAACAGATAGTAGAGGATACTCCAATCAACTAAAAGGATTATTGTGACATGAAACAATATAATTATGATGTTTGTGTAATTGGTGGAGCGGGGCACGTAGGAGCGCCGCTGGCTATTGTGCTCGCCGACAGGGGGATGCGCACGCTGATCTGTGATATCAATGAGGAAGCGATGGACATCCTGAGCAAAGGGGAAATGCCCTTTACCGAAGAGGGGGGCAAAACCATGCTCCGGGGCGTTCTTGACAGAAAGGTCCTGGGCTTTACTCCGAACATAAAGGATATTTCCAACATTCCTGTCCTGATATTGACAATTGGTACGCCGATTGATGAGTTTCATAACCCTGTTTTCAGCCTTCTCACCCGCTGCATAGATAGTATGATACCCTTCCTGTCCGATGAACAGACGATCATTCTCCGCTCCACCGTCGCTCCCGGCGCTACGGAGTATTTGGACCGCTATCTCAAATCTTTGGGCAAGAAAACAAGAATTGCCTTCTGTCCGGAACGAGTTGTCCAGGGAAAGGCGATCGAAGAGATCCAGACTCTCCCGCAGATAATCAGCGGCACGACACCCGCCGCCGTCCGGATTGCAGGCGATATCTTCCGCAGGATCGCTCCGGAAATCGTCGAGGCGACACCGAAGGAAGCCGAATTTGCCAAACTGATCTGTAATGCATACCGCTATATCCAGTTTGCCGCAACAAACCAACTCTACATGATGGTCGAATCAGCGGGACTTAATTATAACGAGCTTCTTCTTAAGATGAAGACAGGCTATCCCCGCATGGAAAGTATTCCTGGTCCGGGTTTCGCTGCCGGCCCTTGTCTGATGAAAGATACAATGCAGCTTTTTGCCTTCGAAAAGCAAAACTTCATCCTTGGACAAGTTGCCATGACCATTAATGAAGGCCTTCCGAACTTTATCGTCGAACGGCTTTCAAGGAAGTACGATTTAAGCCAAAAAAGAATCGGGATACTCGGCATGGCCTTCAAGGCAGAGAGCGATGACATTCGGGATTCCCTTTCCTACAAACTCGGGAAAATTCTACGCTTCATGGGAGCTACGATCCATTATTCCGATGAGTACGTGAAGGACACGACCTTTATTTCCAAAGAAGAGCTTGTCCGGCAGTCCGATATCGTCATTATTGGTGTCCCTCATAATGCCTATAAAACCTTTCTATTCCCGGATGCTGTTGAAGTAATTGATATGTGGAATATGCCCAATACAAAAAAGATATAAATGTCGGATACAGCTCTGGGATCTATTATTTCTCCAAATATCCGTATCCGCTATCCGGAATACTTCGAAGTGGGTGCCTATTCTATCGTCGACGACTTCTGCTACTTCTCGACAAAGATTCGTATTGGTATTTCTTGCCACATCGCGTCCGGCTGCAGTATTGCTGGGGGGGAACATTTTTCTTTCGAGATGGGAGATTTTTCCAGTCTTTCCTCAGGGGTGAAGATCTGGTGCAGGAGTAATGACTTCGTCAACGATCTTGTCGTTATTAATCCCCCGGGCCTCGGTTTGGAAGATGTCCAACCTGTCGAAGGGGATGTATCCATCGGCCATTACACTGGTATCGGCGCCAATTCCGTAGTCATGCCTCATAATTGCATCCCTGAGGGGACTGTTATCGGCGCGCTCAGTTTTGTGCCGCCTGCATTTCTTTTTAAGCCTTGGTCTGTCTATGCCGGAACACCCATTCGCTTGATCGGGATAAGAAACCGGGATAGAGTCCTGAAGCAAGTTGAACAACTAAGAGACTATTTTCACAAGGAGTAAAGCAATGGGCAAATCGCGTAAAGTTCATTGGTGGCAACCGGAAACTGGTCTAAACGAGATACAACTTGTCAGGGAAGTTATTGAAAGCAACTACCTAAATGATGGCGATGTTACAACCCGGTTTGAACAGTTAATCGCTGCCAGACTGGATGTTCCGTATGCCGTTGCCGTCACAAGCGGTACCACCGCCCTTTACCTTTCGTTGATGGCCCTTGGCATTGGTCCCGGAGACGAGGTAATAGTTCCCGATGTCACCTTTATCGCAACGGCAAATGCTGTGACCATGACCGGTGCAAAGGCGGTCCTTGTAGATGTCGTCCCCGATTTCCTGTCGATGGACCCCATGTCTTTTGAAAAAGCCATTTCAAAAAAGACCAGGGCCGTTATTCCCGTTCATGTCAGCGGCAGGGGTGGCTCTCTTTTAGAGGTAATGGCGGTTGCGCAGAAACATAGCCTGCCGGTTGTGGAAGATGCGGCGGAAGCCCTTCTTTCGTGCTTCCATGGACGGTGTCTCGGCACATTCGGAGCCACAGGGTGTTTTTCATTCTCGCCTAACAAAACCATCACGACGGGGCAGGGAGGGATCATTGTCACGCATGACCAGACCATCTACAACCGGCTCCGCGAACTGAAAGATCAAGGACGACCGGTCCGGGGGACAGGAGGAGACGATGTCCACGCAAGCATTGGCTTCAATTTCAAATTAACCAACTTGCAGGCCGCCGTCGGTCTTGGGCAGATCACTTATCTCGATAGAAGAATCGAAAGGCAGAAGCGAATCTATGAGCTCTATCGAGACGAACTTCAAGAAACCCGGGGTATCCGTATTTTCCCCTTTAATACGCGAGAAGGGGAAGTACCACAGTGGACAGATGCCCTGGCAGAAAGGCGCGATGAACTCGACACCTATTTGAGCATCCAGGGTGCCTGCTGCCGTAGGTACTGGTATCCTCTTCACACCCAGCAACCGTATAAGGGGCCGGACGACCGTTTTCCGAATAGCACCCGCTTAATTCCGAAAGCCATCTGGCTCCCCTCGGCATTCCAGCTAGCGGATGATGATGTGAGATACGTCTGCGATCTGATCCGGAACTTCTATGAATTAGGGATTCGTGCATGAATGGCATAAACCAAACGATCCTATCTATTCTCCTGCCCGTCCGGAACGAAGGGATCAACCTGAAGCTGATGCTGAAGATTCTCCGCGCTGTTGTGGAGTATTCCCATGAGGTGATCGTTATCCATGATACGGTCGATGATGAAAGCATCCCCGTTGTTCAGGAAATCCAGAAAAGTTACCCGGAATTATATCTCGTCCACAACACCTTGGGATGTGGTGTCGTTAATGCTATCAAAGCCGGTGTTGAAGCAGCAAGAGGGGAGTACGTCCTAATCTTTGCCGCCGATGAAGTAGGGCCGGTATTGGCCATAGAAGACATGATCAGCCTCATGAAAGATCATTGTGATTTTGTGAGTTGCACGCGCTACGCTCATGGCGGCAGACGCCTTGGGGGGTCTTGGATCGGAGGAGTCTTATCTCGAAATGCCAACTGGCTTTTCCACCGCCTTTCCCGATCACCCTTCTCTGACGCCACTACAGGGATCAAGATGTTTCGCAGAGATGTATTTTCCAGACTCGATCTCCAATGCCGACCTATCGGTTGGGCGGTAGCCTTCGAAATGGCCATCAAGGC
>DMAT01000302.1 GCA_003451635.1 Syntrophus sp. (in: bacteria)
TGTCCCATGGCCCAGATGACGCTCAAAAATGGTATTGAACGCCTCTTGAAGAAAGAAATCCCGGAAGTCCGGGAAGTCATATCTGCATAAATATTTACAAGAAAAGGAGATAGTAAAAATGGCTTACATAATTACAGATGAGTGCATAGCTTGTGGTTCCTGCGAAGACGAATGCCCGCTAGAGGCCATAAGCGAAGGCGAGGACAAATACGTAATTGACCCCAAGGTTTGTAACGACTGTGGAGCGTGTGCGGATCAATGTCCCGTTGAGGCCATCATTCCCGGGACCGATAAATAAGACTGCAAGCCGTATCTCTTCATTTTATCACCCAGAACTAGATATTATTATGGGATTATTCGTAACCTTTGAGGGAATAGAAGGCTGTGGGAAAACCACCCAGATTCTTCTGGCGGCAGATTACCTCGCCGAGCGGGGAATTCCCTGCCTCCGTACAGAGGAGCCGGGAGGGACCATCCTGGGAAGAAAACTTCGGGAGATGCTCCTCAATCGCGGCCCCTTCATTCTCTATCCGGAGACGGAACTGCTTTTATTCACGGCCGCCCGGGCGCAGCACGTGCGGGAAGTAATTCTTCCCGCCCTTGAGGAGGGGAAGGTGGTCCTCTGCGACCGCTTTGCCGATGCTACCTTAGTCTACCAGGGTTATGCCCGGGGACTGGATATCGAGTTAATCAGCTTTCTTAATTCCTTTGTAACGAACTCCCTGAAACCTCACCTGACCCTGCTTTTCGATCTGCCGGTGGAGGTGGGGCTGAACCGGGCACGGGAGAGAATCGCCCGCCTCAACCAGGCGTCGCGGGAAGACCGTTTTGAAGAAGAAGACCTGACGTTTCACAGGAAAATCCGCGAAGGATATCTCTTGCTTGCCCATCAGGAAAAAGACCGCTTCCGGGTCATTGATGCTGCGGGTTCCGTAACTGATCTTCAGGAGACGGTTCGTTTCCATCTCGATACGATCTTGGGGTCAGACTTACTTATTGACATTTGAGGTCAAATGTCAATAAGTAAGTCTGACCCCATTAAAAAGGAAAGTATGTCCTTTCAGGATATCTACGGCCACGAAAAACAGATCGCCCTGCTGAAGTCCGCCATCACCGGTGGACGCCTTGCCCACGCCTACCTTTTTCACGGCCGGGAGGGAATCGGCAAGAAAGCCGCCGCCATGGCCTTTGCAGCGGCCATTCTCTGCGACAGGAAAGAGGCGGAAGCCTGCCGTACCTGTCTGTCCTGTAAAAAGACAGGCCACGGCAATCATCCCGATCTGATTATGATTGCCGCAGAAGGGGCCTTTATTAAAATTCAAGCCATCAAGGATCTTCTCCACATGATCGCCTTTCGTCCTTTGGAGGGGGGACGGAGGCTGTTTATCATCGATGAGGCAGACCGGATGAATCAGGCTGCCGCCAATGCCCTCCTAAAGACCCTGGAAGAGCCAACGCCGGCAAATATTCTCGTCCTGATTACCTCGAAACCATACACCCTTCCCAGGACGATTCTTTCCCGCTGCCAGCAGATCCGGTTCAGTCCCCTGCGACAGGATGCCGTGGCCGCATATCTTGAGAACAAAGAATCCCTCGACCATGAGACGGCCAGGATGATTGCCGCCGCAGCCGAGGGAAGTATCCAACGGGCGCGGCAACTCAAGGGAGACGATTACCTTGCCGACAGGAGGGCCGTCATGGGGCATCTCGCCGCCGACCATTCCGGAGATCCCCTGCGAAGGCTTTCCCTGATGAGGTTTCTGGGAAAGGATAAAAAAGACGTCTCTGAAAAGCTCTCCCTCCTCCTCTCCTGTTTCCGGGACGCCCTGGTATGGAAGGAAATACCAGGAAATCCGACGACGGCAAACAGCGACGAGCAGGATGCCATCCAGGCCATAACCCGCTTAACCACCGATGATATCCTTTACAACCTGCAAACCATCTCCACGTCTATCCGCGCCCTTGAGTACAATGCCAATAAGCTGTTGACTTTAGAGGCCATGACGTTTACACTCCGCCTCTAATTCAATCGACCTCTTTATGGATACTCATGGCTGACCCGGATATTGTTGGAATCAAGTTCAAACGCGAAGGGAAAATTTACAATTTTTCCGCCGCCGGCGTTTCCCTGCAAAAAGGCGATCCCGTCATTGTTGAAACGGATCATGGCATGGCCTTTGGCGTAGTTGTTACGGATACGCCTGCTCCTGCGGGGGAGCTGCCCGCTGAGACTCACAAACCCATCCTTCGGCAGGCAACCGATGAAGATGTGCAGATACAGGCGGAAAATCAGCTCCTGGAAAGGGAAGCCAGACGTTATTGCGCCGATAAGGTCAAACAGCGCGAGCTTCCCATGAAGATTGTGGATGTCGAATATCTCTTCGATCGCAGTAAAGTCGTTTTCTATTTTACGGCGGATAACCGGGTTGATTTCCGGGAATTGATCAAGGATCTGGTGCAGAGATTCAAAGCGAGAATTGAACTGAGACAGATCGGGGCCAGACAGGAGGCCCGTATGATCAGGGGAATGGGGATCTGTGGACGGGAGGTATG
Source organism: Syntrophus sp. (in: bacteria) (assembly GCA_003451635.1). GTDB lineage: Bacteria > Desulfobacterota > Syntrophia > Syntrophales > UBA8958 > UBA8958. Next base: position 2,554 of record DMAT01000302.1, read on the forward strand.
CTGTGCGACCCTCCTCCACAATCTGGATCGGGTGTCCGTAAAAATGGCCAAGGAACAGAGCATGTCCCTCAATCCGGAAAAAATATCGGGTCTATGCGGCCGGCTCATGTGCTGCCTCGCCTTTGAATATGACTCTTATCTGGCAATGAAGAAAGACATGCCCAAATGCGGAAAGTTGATTCAAATCGACGACTCCCGGGCCAAGGTTATTCGCCAGAGCGTTCTGAAAGGGGAAATCACCGTGGAAATGGAAAACGGTGAGGAGCGGATCATCAAGGTGGAAGACCTATAAGGAGGGAACGGTTGCTATGGGAAAAAATTACTACATTACGACACCTATTTATTACGTCAACGCCTCGCCTCATATCGGCCACGCCTACACAACCATAGTCGCCGACGTCCTGGCGCGCTACTACCAGTTATCCGGTTTCCGTACCTTTTTTCTGACCGGCACGGATGAACACGGCGACAAAATCGCCGAGGCGGCCCAGCAGGCGGGCGTAGAGCCCAAGGCTTACGCCGACCGGATCAGCGCGCAATTCCGAAGCCTATGGCCGGAACTGAGCATCAAGAACGATTACTTCATCCGCACCACCGATGAAAACCATATGCAGGTTGTACGCACGATTCTTCAGAAGGTGTACGATACGGGGGACATTTATTTCGGCCACTATGAGGGACATTACTGCGTAGGCTGCGAACGTTTTTACAT
>DMAT01000324.1 GCA_003451635.1 Syntrophus sp. (in: bacteria)
CGGACCGGTGGGGTGTTCAGGGTGCTTTGTCGCTGCGGGGGCAAATGCCGGGAGACCATGTGGACCATTCTTGAGTTCAGTTCCACCACATCTATCTTATCTGCGGGATGCTGCCGGAGGGCCTCCACCAGCCCTTCCATTCCCCCACCCAGTAACAAAACATTGCTTGGATGAGGGTGTTGCAGAGCAGTCAGATGGGCAAAGGTTTCTCCATCCGTCCCCTCCGTTTCAAAAGACAAAACGTCGTTTTCAAAGACCGCCGCCTGGCCGTGCAGACCGGTAACGGTGATCCGACCGTAGGCTGTATCCTGACTTTCCAACAGGTGGGGGTGATTCCATCCGATCGTCCTCCGATCCAGCCAGGATGTCCAATTGAGGGCGATTAGGCAGCAGACGGCCAAGACAGCTGCGAGCCGCCAGGCCATATCTGTTTTCTTCAGGAAGAACAGCGGGGTCAGGGCGATAAAAGCGCTGCCGAGCAGGGTTGCCGCTGAAACAGGGATGTCATATTTCAGCAGGAGAGTGGCAAGGATTCCCCCTGCCAGGGCGCCAAGGCTTTCGATCCCGTAGGCTCCGGCCAGGGTTCGCTTGTTATCCGGTTTTTCGTGGATAAAAATCGTAGCGGCCAGAGGAAAAAGAAAACCCGTCACCAATCCGATCGGGAAAAGAGCCAGCACCGGGACTAGCAGTTGTTGATAAAATGGCAGATAAGCCCCGGGCACGCCTGCAAATAACAGCCGGCTGCCACGGATGAAGAGGACGTCAAGAGGGAGAAGGACGGCAAGGCAGAGAAAAGCGAAGGTCATGGCCCCGGTCGTGGCTAAACGATAACGGCTGATCACGGCCCCGGCGGCAGTGAAGAAAAGCCATACCCCCAGCGCGAAAAGATAAACCAACTCCACGCCATAGAAGGATATGGCAAGCTCCCGGAGGAGAATAACCTGGCTCAGGAGGGAGATGAGGCCGATATTGAATAGGATTAACTGCATGGCGTCGTTAATTACTTCCCGCAGTCATGAGGTATTTCAACAACCGCTATCTGAACAAGTCTGACAAGAGGTTGTCCAAGCCGTCTTTAACCCCGCTGCTCCCTGACATGACGAACGATTTGGGCTGAGTCTTCATAACATAGTTTACCAAAAGGCATAATAAGGTACAGCCCGGACGCATCCGCCGCAATGGCGGCGGCAAGTTCACAGGCCTGATCCAGGCCGAAGCGGCGCTGATCCGCAGGCGAATCATAACGCGTGAAGCTTGCCACGATATCCTCCGGTACTACAATCCCCGGAATACGGCCGTTGGCAAGAAGTGCTGCGCTACGGTGGCTGACCAGAGGCATGATGCCGGGGAATAAACTGATCGTCAGACCCGCCAGGGCGTCACGCAGCTTCCTGTAGTCATCGAGAGTAAAAACCGGCTGGGAGAACACAAACTCGGCTCCGGCGTCGATTTTGGTCTTGAGCCACCGAATTTGTGCCGGGATCGGCCGTCCGACGGCACAACCGGCACAAAAGTCGGGAGGATCCGCCAACCCCTCCCCGTTGATGATCTTTCCATCGCGCAGCTCGCGGATCAGGCGCAGCAATTCGACGGAACTCCGCATGTCCACAACGCGGTGAGCCAGATTGCCCATATGCCCCATGGAGGGCGCGTCACCCGTTATCGCCAGCAGACCGCGCAGACCTGAATCCCAACCTCCGATAAGTGTTGAATGCAGCCGCATAAGGTTGGATTGGGTCACACTGAAATGACAGATTGAAGGAATCTTAAGGACATTCTGGAGGCGAGAGGCCGTTATTATCGCATCCCGTCCGACGGTCGCCCCGGGATTATCCGGCACATCGAACATGTCCGCTCCTGCTGCCGCAACTTTTGAAGCACCCTGCACAATCTCATCCAGAGACTGCATCCGATCGGCGCGTATTTCCACACTGATGATGAAGCGGGTTGATTTCATCATAGAACGAACGGCGTTGTCTGCTATGTCCGGCCGTTCAGGAAGCGCCGGGGTTAGCTTGGCAGAGATTTGAATGCGCGGTCGCGACATGACGGCACGCCGCCCCAGCACCTCCGCAATCCTGCGGATGTGATCCGTNNAACCGCCAATAACCGCAACTCCGGCGGCGGATAGGGACACCGCTGCGGCGGCGAAATCATCCGGTGTAAATTTATACGTCACGACCCCTCGCTCGATTCGGGGGTGCCCGGCATTCGGCGAGGCGGTCACGGGGAGATCGGTATGCGCGACGATGTAGGATGCCACCCGCACAATCTCGTCCGGATGGTAACAGTTTGTTCCCACTGCGATGGCGCCCGCCCGGTGTGCCTCCTGGAGAAGCTGATCCACGCGATTCCACCGCTGTGATCCTCCACCCGTATTGCCGATCTGGAAAATGACCGGGAGGCCGGTCTCGGTCGCAGCTTGCAGCGCCACCCGAGCTTCCCGCACATCCATAAATGTTTCCAGCAACAACGCATCGGCCTCGCCAAGCGTCTTGCACTGATTGCGATAGACATCAAGCAGGGTGTCGGCCGTGTAATCATCCAGCCGTAACCCCAGCCCCAATGGCCCCATCGAGGCCCAGACCATGCATTCCGAACCGCCGGCCTCCCGCGCCAGAGCTACACCGGCACGGCTTGTCTCCTCACACAACTCCGCGACGCCCGCCTCGCCGAAGACCAGCGTATTTGCCGCAAACGTATTGGTTACCAGAATACGTGATCCTGCCGAACGATAGGCGGCATGGAGGCTCCTGACCGTTTCGGGTTGTCTGAGATTGAGGAGTTCAACGGGCTCATCGCCCGTACCGCTTGCCTGACGCAGGCAGGTTCCAATCGCCCCGCTACTGATCAGTACATTGCCCCCCAATTCACGCATTATCAAATCTGCCATTCAGATCTTCTCCTATTGCCCAACGGCGAGGTAAGTGAAAGCACAACTGAGACCGGCAAGATCACCGATATTTTACTTGAATTCGGACTCGTGAAATACAATCGCCTGGAAGGTCTGGAATTCCGCTCCTGTACGCCAGCTATCCTTGGCAAGTCCCGCCTTCAGGCAAAGCTGATTGAGCATCTCTTCCCTGCTCCAGCCCTGCTCGGTGGCCACCTGGGGAAGAAAGACAGCACCGGCCCGGCCTTTCTGGAGGAGGACGCCGTCCCGGCCGACGACGATATCTTCCGCCCCGGGAACAGTTTTCATCGGCGTCAGGACGGACAATTCGATTTCGATTTCTTTCATCTCGGCGATGGTTACGGGACGGAAGCGATTGTCGTTGAGAGCGGACTGGATGGCCATTGCCCCCACAAGCTGGCCGAGAGGCGCTTCGGGGATGAGACGTCCAATACAGCCTCTCAGATTTCCGAATTTTTTCAGGGTGACAAAGACGCCGCGATATTCCTGCACGGCCGGAGAAAACCCTCTGGCCAGGGGGACGGTCTCCGTCGTGAGATAGCGGGTGATCGTCTTTCTGGCCAAGGCGAGGAGGGCTTTTTTGTCCCCAGGCTGTAGCTCATCCGCCGTGCCGGAAGACGGTTTTGCCGCCTCCGGTTGAGGCGCGTCAACGGTCAGGGCCACCGCTCCATAACCTACGACCCGGGAGCGGTCTCCGATGGCGATATCTCCGGAGTTGGCGTAACTGACGACCTTTCCCCCTTTGGCCCCCATGGCCTTGGCCGCAGCCACAGCAGTGAGAATAGGACCTTCGCCGCAGGCCCCGGTATGGAGATTCGCAATCCCCTTGTTCATCGGGGCCTTGATGGCTTCCTGGACCCGTTGCGGATCAAGGGTGGCAATGGCGGTCAGGATCGGGATATCCACAGCGACGGCGTCGGCATGGGATGGATAGTGGGAAAGATCGGAGCTGGCAACGATCAGGGCGTTTTTGCCTTTCAGAACCTTGCCCAGAGCCTGGCCGAAGCGCTCGCAGAGGCGGG
>DMAT01000395.1 GCA_003451635.1 Syntrophus sp. (in: bacteria)
CCGCGTTTTGTTTCCAGTTCCGCAATGGTTTCGCCGCTGATCTTGCCGGCCCCGGCAAATTGTCCGACTTTGAAGTTGCTGGTGGGATAAGCGCCGGCTTCATTTAAGATATTGGTCAACACATTGGTCCCATAAGCGGGAAGGGCCTGGCCGGTGACGGGGTGACGGGATAGCCCCTCGACAAATATTTTGTTGGCCGCCCTGAATTTTTGGAGATCCTTGGGTGGGCGCGCCTTGCAGCCAGTGTCATCGAGGACGATCACCTTGACGCCCTTCGCTCCCATGACCGCCCCTACACCTCCACGCCCGGCGTGCCTTGATGGTCTCTGCTCCGGGTCCGTGCAGGCGACGGAGGCGGCCTGCATCTTCATCTCTCCCGCCGGTCCGATGGAAATACAGGTGATTTTATCCCCGTACTCCCCTTTCATCTTGGTGACGAGGTCATAATTGGTCATCATCTTGAGACTGTTATCCCCTTCAATCTTGACGCCGTCCTTGTTAATGAAGACTTTGTACAAATCGTCCCCTTGCGGTTTTCCCTCCAGGATGATTGCCCCATACCCCAGCCTTGCCAGCACCTGGGCCGGTTGCCCGCCGGAATTGGCCTCTTTGATACCCCCCGTCAGGGGACCTTTGCAGCCTACGGATAAGCGTCCCGACATGGCGGCGCCGGTTCCGGAAAGGAGACCGGGGGCAATGACGAGCTTGTTCTCTCCCCCCAGGGGATGGCAGGATGGCGGCACTTCTTTGGCGACAACAGATGAAGTCATCGCCCGCCCTCCGAGTCCCGCATATTCACCGAGAGATTCCTCTTGCATCTTTGGGCCGCCTTCGGCCCCCATATCGATTCTCAGAATCTTGTCCATACTCCCCTCCTTCTCAGGTATTGAATTGTTACTTTGGCAAATTCACATTATCAATACTTCCACCTATCCGCACATGAGTCTTTCGGTGGGAAACCTCCTAATCCCCGCCCCGCCGAAGGAACCGTTAATACCATTATTTGTTGTATGTTAAGAATAACATAGCCGTGTTATCCCTGCCGGTCAAGAAGAAATATAATGCTGCAGAGCAATTTGTTATTGACGGGACATAAGGGGGGAAGTAGAATTTTATCCATGTTAACCAGACGCGACCTCCTGACAAACATGACGCGGATTGCCGCCTTGGCCGGCCTTGCCCAGATCATCCCTCATCCGATGAATTCGACCCTGACCTTAGCCCTGGCTGCCGATCCCCGGGATGAACTGATCCGTCAGGCCCCCCGGGCCAGATTCTGGACCTCCGTTCCCCTGGCCGGCAAGGACTGCCGGAGCTGCCACACCACGGCGATCACCGCAAAAGGTCAACCCCACCGTCACGAAGAAAAACTTGTCAAGTGCCTCCTCTGCGCCCAGAACTGTATTATCAAGGATGGTCAGCGGGGCCGGTGCCGTGCCCGTATCAATGTCAGCGGGGAGCTCCGGAGCCTCGTTTATGGACGTCCGGTCTCCATTCATGTCGATCCCATCGAAAAGAAACCTTTTTATCATTTCCTTCCCGGAGCGGCGGCATTTTCTTTGGCTACCGCCGGATGCCCACTGAGCTGCAAATTCTGCCAGAACTGGGAAATCTCCCAGGCCTGGCCCGAAGATCTCAAGACCTCCTACACCCCGCCCTCCCTGATTGTCAGGTCGGCCTACACCCGGAAGGCCCCGGTCATCGCCTTTACCTACAACGAACCGACCGTATTCGCCGAGTATCTTATCGATATTGCCAGAGACGCAAGAAAGCAGGGCCTTCGCCCGGTAATCATCAGTTGCGGCTTTATGAATAAGGCGCCCCTGCTGGAGATGTGTCAGGTCCTCGATGCCGTTAAAATAGATCTCAAGGGCTTCAGCGAGAGCTTTTACCGGAATGTCTGCGGTGCGGAACTAAAGCCCGTTCTCAAGACCATCAAAGAGATAAGCAAAAGGAAGGTGCACCTGGAAATTGTCAATCTCGTGGTACCGACTCTCAATGATTCCGAGGAGATGCTAAAGGGATTGATCGCATGGATTCTTGCCGAGATAGGTCCCGATGTGCCGATTCACTTCACCCGCTTTCACCCCGATTATCAGCTCCTGAATCTTCCTCCGACCCCGGTGGCCTCGCTGGAGCGAGCCAGAGAGATGGCCATGTCCAAGGGCATTAATTATGCCTATGTCGGCAACGTACCCAACCATCCGGGCAATCACACCTATTGCCCGAACTGTAAAAAAGTGGTAGTCAAACGTACGGGCTTCTTCCTTGAGGAGATGCACGTCAAAGACGGTCGTTGCACCTTCTGCCGTCGGAAGATCGCCGGCGTTTGGACATAGAGGCAGTGAGTTATGAAGAGACGCTATTTTTTCATCGTTTTGATCCTTATTCTTTTGATGTCTTTTGCCGTGGTTATTCAAGCCAGAAAGGAACCGGAAATGGATACCCTTCGCCCCTCCGTTGTCGCCGGAAAGTTTTATTCAGAATCGCCCGAGATCCTCAGGGCAGCCATAACCGGTTTTCTTGAGGATGGGTCACCAGTATCGGCACCCAATCCCCTGGCCCTCATCCTGCCCCACGCCGGCTACATTTATTCGGGGCAGATCGCCGCCGACGGATACAACCAGGCCCGGGGGCATAGCTATGATACCGTGGTGATTCTCGGCACGAATCATACCTCCCCCCATTTCAACAAGATCGCCCTCTACCCCGGCGATGGCTTCGCTACACCTCTCGGGGTCGCCCGGGTGGACAGGACAATCGTGGAGGCTCTGAAAGCGGCATCCCCGGACTGCGTCCTTACTTCCTCCCCTCACCAGAACGAACATTCCGTGGAAGTCCAGGTCCCCTTCATCCAGGTTGTTTTCCCCAAAGCTAAGATCGTCCCCGTGATCATAGGCGCCCACGACGCCCGC
>DMAT01000129.1 GCA_003451635.1 Syntrophus sp. (in: bacteria)
AAAGCGGACTTGCCAGCTACTTCAAATTCTACAACGAAAAGAGATGGCATAATAACTTTGACAGGAAGACACCTGCTATGGTTTACTTCGGGACACAATCGCAGAGACAGGCTGCAGCATGATCATGAACCAAGGGCAATTTCCCACTTATAAAAACCTGTCTCCTGTCCAAACAACCCCGACCACCTCTGTTCCTGGTGAAGATAATTTTACTATAGTGTTATCAATTTCCCTTTTTCTCTAATTGACTTTGTAGCGGCTTCGAGTACCCGGACAACCCGCAGACCCATTTCGCCATTCGTATCTGGTTCACGTCCATTCTCGATACAGTCAATGAAGTGAAGTGCTTCCGCCCTCAGTGCTTCCGTTGTGTCGAACCGAGGCGCCCACATATCACCTGTCCGGTATCCGATGCGTATTTCATAAATGCTGTCAGGTGTGTTGTTGACTGTAATGCCGGTATCGTAAATTTTGATCTTCTCGCTCGGTTGCAGATCATCGAATACGATCATCTTCTTGCTTCCCCCAATTAGTGCCAAGCGCACCTTGACGGGTGAAAGCCAGTTTACATTTATGTGTGCAATGAGGGAAGAATCGAAAAACAGCGTCATGTACGCCACATTTTCCGGGGCATTGCTTACGTGATTGATACCGGTGGCGGAAACGGCGGTCACCTTGGCGCCCAACACATAATCAAGAATAGCCAGATCATGTACGGCAAGGTCCCAGGTTACGTTGACATCGTGTTGAAAAAGCCCGAGGTTTACACGTGTTGAATCGTAATAATGAATTTCGCCTAATTCACCAGCTTGAATTAGTTCCCTTATCTTCCTTACTGCCCCCATGTAAACAAAAGTATGGTCCACCAGCAGGACTCGCTTGCACCTTTGGGCCTTGTCTATCAATCGTGCACCCTCATCGGCTGTTGCCGTCATCGGTTTTTCTACGAGGACATGCTTCCCAGCTTCCAAGGCCTGCATCGCAAGGTTGAAGTGGGTGGAAACAGGTGTCGCGATCACTACTGCATCGATCTCCGGATCGGTAATCAGTTCCTGATGATCGGTCGTGGTCTTGACCATTGGGTAGCGGCTCTTTGCCAGATCGAGTCGTTCTGATCTCAGATCACTGACCGAGACGACACTTGATCCAGAGACTTCTGAGAAGTTCCTTACCAGGTTTGGTCCCCAGTATCCATAACCAATAACTCCAATTTTAATCATATAAATTTACCTCTGCTTAATTTGATAATACCGTCAGACTGATCCAAAGGGTCAAATGACACTCAAGCGCTCCTTTATCTCAGGAATATTTCTTTCATCAATTGTGCGAACGATCCGAGCCGGATTGCCAACGATAATAACGTTGTTAGGAACATCATTTGAGACAACGGCGCCAGCGCCAACGATAGCATTTTCACCAATCGTAACGCCCGCAATAATTGTCGCATTACTTCCGATTGAAGCTCTGTTCTTAACGCGGGTTTCAATAACACACCAATCTGCTTCTGTTTGCAAAATGCCATCGGGTAAGGTTGCTCGTGGATATAAGTCATTGGTAAACATGACTCCGTGACCGATAAAAACCTCATCTTCAATTACGACACCTTCGCATATGAAAGTATGGGAAGAGATTTTGCATCGCTTGCCAACAACGGCATTCTTCTGGATTTCCACGAAAGCGCCGATTTTTGTTTCATCTCCAATCGTACAGCCATAAAGATTAACAAGGTCAGAATGGAAAATTTTGACCTCCCTGCCCAATTGAACATCACGTTGTACTGGCATACAAAAACTCCAAATGCTGTTTTAAATTTAATGTATTTCGGCTGCCGCTTTTCTATGCCGAGATCCGGCTCTCTGAAAGCTTATAATATTGTTTGGCAAATGAACGAGTGAGCAAAAAAATCGCCAACCGAAAAATGACCGGCGGTCTGGGCCGGGTAAATGGTAAATGGCAAAAAATTCATTCCTCAGCTTCTTCGCTGCATCGAAAGGTATTGCCGCCAACGATACCAGTCCCAATCACCGTGCAATTTCTGCCCGAAGATGCGGAGTGAATCGCATCCCAGAATGCATGTCCGAAACAGCTTAAATAAGTCCGACGATGAATTATTAATACCAAAATAACTCGAAGCGCCCAGCCTGTAACCGGCTTTTTCTACAGCGTCTCTCACACGCTTGTCAACACATCCATGAGGGTAAGAGATCATCGTTATTTCTTTGCCGGTTAAATCCTCGATATAGTGCTTGCTCGATTCAAGCTCGTTCTGTAATTCCCTGTCATCGCACTCAGTAAGAGGAATGTGAGTAACGCCGTGAGAACCAATCGTCACCAACGGATTCGCTGATAATACACGAAGTTCAGCTTCGTTTAGAAAAGGGAAAGAACCCCTGCGTATATGAGAGGTTGTGGCAAACACAGTGAAAGGTATTTTATATTTATCCAAAATCGGAGCCGCGACTGACAGATTATCTTTATAACCATCATCGAAAGTGATAACAACTCCCTCCATCTGCTTCATCGAAATAACATTATTCAAGGGGATGGCTACAGAGCTATCGCGACATGCCAGTTCTGCCATATGTTTTTCAAACAGCCGGGAAGAGAGACAGAAGAGATTTTTATGATCATCATTTGTTTTAGTTCCGATTGCATGATAGAGAAGAATTCTTAATCCTTTGCTCGGCTTTGAATGTCGACGGGCAAGGGCCGAGATTTCGGATATCCCGCAAGTGATCATTTTCCGCCAACTCATAATCTGCCTGCTTTGTATCGAATCGCCCCGTTTATCGCATAACGCATCATTTCGGAAGATGACCATTCCCATTCACCGACATACTCAACCAAGTTACCGCCAAACCCCCGTTTAAAATGATTCACCCCTTCTGCTGAAGAGTTTTCGGGATCAATCCCGCCAAAATCAAAATCAGAAATGCCCTTTTCTCTTAGAATGGCAATCATTCTGTTAAACATGGCATAAGCGGCGCTGATTTCCCTTCCCCTTGTATTAGTTGCGGCACTCATATAGAATGCTTTTTTGCCGAATATCAGTATAAGGCAGGATGTTACAACTTCTCCATGGATGTAACCGTTGAGGATTAAAACATGGTCTCTGAGTGATGAACACATATTTTCGATGTCTTTGCGATTCTTTGAGAGAGATTGAAGAGTCTTCCCTATGACCATATCGCTATGGGTTTTCAGGAAATCAGAAATATCTCTATCCTCGTTTCCTGCTTTCCAGTCAAGATTCTCGCCAATGGCCTTTTTTAAATAGTATCGATGTTTGGATGTCATCTGCGAGAGTAAATTCTCATTTTCCGCAGGAAGCTCCAACTCAATCGAATAGCCGCTGTTTATTTTATATATCGGCCTCTTCAAATGGCGATTGATGCTATAGGAAAAGAAAGCTTGCGTCGGCATAAGGCTGAAAAAACGGATTGTGGAAATTCCTGTAGTTTCTTTTATGATGAATAAGAGAGATTCAATTATATTAGAAATATCTTTAATACTTTTCCCTGGAAAAACCAGAACGGGTCCACCGGGAGCCCAACCAAATCTAATGCCGGGAAATGGTGCTTTTATCAGAATCTGAGCCATTGCGACATGAGACCCTGATTTGTCAATGGCGGTGTATCTTAATGGTGTCCATCCTGATTTTCGTTTGAATTCTCCCCAATTATAAGATTGAAAGATATTGTAATCTTTGCTTTTGAGAAGCTCACGATCCCACTCCTCATAACTACCATTATCTGCGATTTTTGACCATTCTACCATGAGAAACTTATTATTCTGATATTTCTGAACCAGTCAGGGGCTATTGGGACCACATCCTCCGGCAGTTCCGGCCAGGAAAAGCATTCCAGATTGATCATGCTCAGAACCTTTTTTGCCCTGTCGATCTGGTTTTCTGAAACGAAAAAAGGGTAAGCATAAGGAACCACTTGTGCAGACAGGGTGGCAAAGACCGGTTCAAAACCGTTCTGTCTCATCACAGCATCAAGCAAACGATACAATTCACGACGACGTGTTATTTCCTGCTCCACATCCAGATGATCGAGAGAATATTGGAGTTTCATACAGGGTGCGGCGTTCCCCGGCAATTTAAATTCCACATCGGGTGCGGAAGGCGCTATCCCATGCCCAGTCGTCATTTTTCTTACGGTTCGGATGGCGGAAGTCATAATCCGGATGGTCCTGAGATTGACGAGCTGCCGTGTATTTTGCAGAAAACGTTTTGCGGCAAAAGAAGCGGACACCCTTTTCTGCTCAGGTTCAATCTGTCGTTTTATCATATAACCCTTATCTGGGATATTGATGACCATGGCTGCACCATTCGGAAGCGTTAACGTTTTCCTTAAACTGAAAATTCCTAAATCACCCCGGGTGCCAAGCGCTTGCCCTTCTTTATCACGGCTCAGGAAGCCGTGGGCGTTATCTTCGATCAAGACGGCGCCGGTCTTTCTGCAGTAATGTTGAAATGAAGAAAGCTCTTGCGGAAAACCGAAATAGTTGACCATCAGAATGGCCTTTGCCGGGATCAGTGAATCGGGAGCATCCGCGAGTTGCATATGCTTATCCACCTGGTAATAAACGGGAATAGCGCCAATTGTGTTGATGGCAGATAAGATGTCCCGGCAGATGAAGGCGGGGAGGAGGATCTTATCGTTTTTCCCAATTCCGGCAATCTGAAGAGCTTCAAAAAGAGCCCAACGGCCATAGCTGAAGTAACGGACGGGGCGCCAGCCGATAAAGCCATCAAAACTCCAGGACACCTTATGGGATGCAGGAAAATACAGGTCATGAATACGACCAGCGATGTCCTTCGCGGATCTATACATGCCTATGCATTTGCCGAGCAGGACGATTGTGGACGTGACTCTCGGGATTCAATACATATTTGCCCCTGTCTGGCGAACCAAGACGCCAAACCTGGTGGGCTTCTGGAAATAAATTGCTCCATTTTCACGGGATATCGCTCGGGTCTTACATGGAAATGCAGAGGGAAAAGAGTGAAGATGATCCTTTAATATTTCGCTTGCTCAAACATTTACCTGTTCGTTCAATATGAGAATATTTTTCTGTCAGAAAGCGTTCTTATGAGTTGCTCTATCCTATGATGCCATGTATGTTCCCTGAGTACCCTCTGCCGGCCCCGTTCTGAAATCTCATCAAGTTCCTTCACATGTTGAAGATAATAGTCCGTCAGTTTGTGAAGCTCTTCCGGGTCCTTATATGCAATGATTTCCTCACCGACTTTAAAATGATCATCCAGGCTTTTCTTGTAATCAACGAGTTCCCGGGCGCCGCAGGCCAGAATATCAAAGGTCCTGGTATTGACACCATCTCTCGCCTCCGGATCGTGGATGTTCAGGGCGATTTTCGAATCGCGGTATATTTGAATGACCTTTTCACCAATCGCCTGCCCCCGATAATACGCGGGAACTTTTTTGCCTCTACTTAAAAAATATTTCCCCCAGCCATCGCCGAAAACGCCCAGCTTATAAGAGTGAAGACTGTCCAGGACTTCTACCCGGTTCGGATAAGGGACGCCCACGAAGCAAATGTCATAATCGAATTTTGTTCCATTCGTTTTTGTGATGGTAACATCCTTATTCCTTCTCGAATTTGCCGCCAAGGGTAAATATGCCACGTTTTCTATGCCTCTTTTTTTTATCTCGTTTACGTAGTAAGTATCGTAAACAAAGATTTGATCGTAAAGATACATACCTTTCTCAAAGTTGGTTCTTCTATAGTCGTCCGCGTAAAGCCCTGCATAGGAATAGAAAGGATCATCCCATATGTAGGCGACAAGAGGAATATTCATTTCATTTTTTATAACCCGGAGTGTTTCCGGAAAAAGATGATCTCCCTTGATAACAAATAGCAGATCCGGACTTTCTTGTCGGATCATGTTCTTAAAAATGTTATTTTCTTCAGACAGGTAATGCCGGATCAGCGGCATAAAAAATGGTTTCGTCAGGGAGATTTTTTTTGTCAGTCGCCTGGCAATCTTTTCCTGAATTGTTGATTCCGTTCTGTAATTATTGAGTATGACATTGAATCCATAGTGCTGAAATGATTCCTTTATGGCTTTATCAATACCATAAAACCGTGGTGCGCTGATTATGATTTTTTTCTGCATTACTCCCGGCAATCTTTCATGGCTGTGAATCCTTCATTAAGCGAAAGCGGTTCGATGCCGAGGACTTTCTGCATTTTCCAAGTCCTGAAGGACGTATCTCGTGGTCTCTTGACTAGTTCATTAAAATAACCCTGCTGTACAGGTTCTACGAGTTCGCTATTCAGACCTAATATGTCGGCCATTTTCCTGATCATCTGGTAGATGCTGGCTCGTTCCGAACCGGCAATATTAAAAACACCGCATTTATTACCTTCAATGATTCTCCATATCGCATCGGCACAGCTTTTAGAAAACAGAGGCGTTAGAAAAACATCATCGTAAACCGACACCTTTTCACCCTCTATCAACTTGGAAAGGCAATAGGTTGCGATGTTCGGCCTCTCAAAGGGATGATTCCATCCGTACATCAGAATGGGCCTAACGATGGCATGCTGACTTCCGGCATCCATAATCATCTCTTCAGCCTTCACTTTCAATTCCCCGTAATAGTTGATGGGTTCGGCAGGGTCTTCCTCGTTGTATGGCGCCTTTTCTCCGTCATAAATACCGTTTGATGATATGAAGATGAGCTTTGAGTTATACTTCTCACAGCATGAAAGAATATTTCGGGTGCCGCCGATATTGATATCCCATGATTCTTCTCTATGCTGCTCGGCGTAATCGGGGCTGCCGATACCAGCGGTGTGGATGATCACATCAGGTGTGAATTCCTGAAATAAATAAGCATATCCGTCTTGATTGCGGATATCCAGCTTCAGATATCGAATATCATCAGAATCTGACATGCTGTAATTTCCCACATAAGTGGCAACGACAATATCATATGGTTGATTTCTGCTTTCGATAAGAGCTTTACCCAGTAGACCCGTTCCACCTGTGATTAACACTCGCATTTCATTCTCTCTGTCACATGTTCATATAGCATGCTATCCTCCACCTTATTGCCCTGTCCAGTTTTTGGGGAGAGTTATCGTTCATCCACTGCATGGCAGAATCCACCGGAATGACGCTATTTTTTCAATGGCGGCAAATTAATGAGTTCAAGGTATTTACCCACCTGGGCGTCGAGGGTGAATTTCTCCAAAAAGAGACGGTAAGCATTGTCCCCCATCTGTTCTAAGGTTTCTGGCTCATCCAGCAACTGCTTCAAGATTTTAGATAGTTCAGCCGGATCTGCACCCTTCAGCAGATACCCTGTCCGAGAGTGCTCTATAACCTCCGGCACCCCTCCAACAGCGGTTGCAATGACCGCACGCCCTGCACGCATCGCTTCGAGAATGCACATAGGCATTCCTTCCACGGTGGAAGTAAGCAAGACGGCATCGCAATGTGGGTACATTCCCTCAATGTCCCTGACAAAGCCCGCAAAGCGAACCTGGTCGGAAACCCCAAGCTGTTTTGCAAGTTCGGTCAGTGTGTGCAGATAGCCCTTTTCCACCTCCTCTCCGGCAAATGTAATCCGGATATCCTTGAAACCCTGTCTGGCAAGAATCGATAGGGCAAGAATGGAGAACTTCTGATTTTTTTCCTGACACATATAACCTACCTGCAGGAATTCAAGCGGCTTTACACACGGCGGAGGTAATGGGAGTGGTGCAGTTGGCAATCCATTGTATATAGTTATCACTTTGGCTTTTAACTTACGGTCATGACTTATCGACCTCGCCACTGCATCCGAGACAGCGATTAGAGATCCTTGCCGTTCAATAATCCGGTCAATGAGCCACTCCATGGGCTGGAACAGTTTGAGGGCTGGTATGGCCATACTGTGGATGAGATGAACTATCCGTATCCCACCATGTGCCACCGCAGCAGCAGCGGCCATGCGGCAAGCTTCACCGCCTGGATAGCCACCGTTGTTGATAAAAAGAAGCTCCGGTCTATTCTTCCGAAAATAACGAAAAAAACGCAGGAAAAGCAGCACCATCACAGGGTATCTCAGCAGTACGGAAAGAACCCTACGTGGCAATATCATTGCGGCCGAGTCAGTGCTGACGGCCCAATTGCCTAGGCTCGCGGGAGTTGTCCATGAATATTTTCGCAGACTCACATTGGCTGGAAGGGGTTGATTCAGTAGGATACCGGTGTCCAGATTGGCGTTGACCAGCAATTCAATACGAAGACTCTGGAAGTATGGTAGGAGTTGGGCCAACACACGATCAGCGCCACCGGCGATATAGCCTTCCACCACGACAGTCATTAGCCTCGACATCTGTCCACCCGTCCGACAATATGAGCGGGCACACCAACTGCCACGTGATAATCAGGAACATCACAAGTCACTACTGCATTTGCTCCGATGACACAATTTTCCCCAATTCTGACATTGGGTAAAATTGATACCCCTATCCCTATCCAGGTTCCAGAACCAATTTCCACTGGCCCGGGAGAATAGAGAGGCTGGCATAAAACTGGCCGAGTAATGTCGCTATAACCATGAAGTGCATCGGAAATGAATACTCGATCCGAAATCAGCACGTCATCCCCAATGACTATCCGGTTTATACAAGCAATAGTGGCAAATCTCCCGATGTAAGTACCTTTGCCTATTTTCAGGGAAGGCGCATCAACACCTCCCTTTATCGGTATTATGCTGAACCAGGCGTGGCTGTTAATGGTTACATCGTCACTGATATCTACGAATTCAGGATGTTCAAAGCGCACCCCGTTTTCGAACTTAAAGTTCTTGCCACAGTGCTTCATGGCTGATTTTAGGCACTGGATTTCGGAATAACTGACCAGACGACGGATTAGTCTGTCGATAGAATTAATGGACTTCCATATAATTATGTGCATTTTTTCCCAACATATAGTAGATTCGGGCTGAACCAAGCCGTTTCCATTCCCCTCTCCCTGAAAACAAGCCGAAAAATCACATTCATTGCCATCTGCGCCACGATCATCATCCGCATAAAGAACTTCAAAATCAACCCAGGATCTTCAGCGGTGAATAACCAGAAATTGAAAGTACCGGTGTATCCACTCCATTGTTCCTGCAATTTATGCAACTTAAATAGTTTCCGGAACTCTTTAAGTTGCATAATGCTTAGATTATGGAGCGGCAGCTGGGGCTTGTTGAAAAAATATGTCCACAACCAGTAAATACCCCGGAG
>DMAT01000278.1 GCA_003451635.1 Syntrophus sp. (in: bacteria)
CCGTCATCGGCGCCGGTCCCGCCGGTTTGGCGGCGGCCTATCACCTCCGCCTCATGGGTTATGGCGTGACGATTTTTGAGGCCCTTCCCAAGGCAGGCGGCATGGCGGCGGTGGGCATTCCCGATTACCGTCTCCCCAAGGACATCCTCAATCACGAAATCGATCTGATCAAAAGGATGGGGGTTGATATCCGGTTCAACAGCAAGGTGGATGCCCTGAATGCGGCTGATTTTCAGAAGCAGGGCTATGCTGCCGTATTTACGGCTATCGGCGCCCATGTCGGAACAAAAATTGGATGCAAGGGCGAAGAGATTGCCACGGATGATGTCGTTCAGGGGGCGGATTTCCTCAGAGGTCTCAGTCTTGGTAAAAAGACGAGCCCTGTGGACAAAGTCGTAATCATCGGTGGCGGCAACGTGGCCCTCGACTGCGCTCGCAATTGCCTCCGTCTGGGATTCAAAGATGTTGAAATCGTTTACCGCCGTTCCCGGGTCGAAATGCCGGGTTCCAAGGAAGAAATAGAAGAAGCCATCCACGAAGGCGTGAAATTTAGCTATCTGACCGCTCCGGTCGGGATTGTCCGCAAGGCGGCCAAGGTGACGGCTATGGAGTGTGTAAAAATGAAGCTTGGGGAACCCGACGAAAGCGGTCGGAAGAGGCCGATTCCGATTAAAGGCTCCGAGTTTTCCCTGAAGACCAACATGGTGATTGCCGCTACGGGTCAGAAACCCGATCTCGGTCTGCTGACAGGGAAGGACAAAGGGACAATGACCACGGCGTGGGGGACCATCAAGGCGGATCCCGTCAGTTGCTCCACCCCGGCGACGAGAATCTTTGCCGGCGGCGACTGCGTCAGTGGTCCGGCCACCCTGATCGAGGCACTGAATATGGGCAACAAGGCGGCAAAAAGTATCGACGCCTACCTCCAGGGAAAGACGTTTGCCGATGAACTCTCTTTTGAAGGCATCGATGTTGGCCAGCAACGGGATATGGGTTTTGTTCCCCCGGCGAAGAGCGGAGAGGTTAAATTTCTTGATTTGGCCGAGCGTCTAAAGGGGTTTGCCGAGGTCGAGGGCGGCTTCAGTGCCGACGCCGCCATGAAGGAGGCCCAGCGCTGCCTGAGGTGTTATCGCCTTGTGGTATGGCAATAAATCCTGAATAACAGGGAACAATTTCATAAGATAGAGGGAAAGTCATGGCGAAGATGATCATCAATGGACATGAAATAGAGGCAAAAGCGGGCGCTACGGTGCTGGAGGAAGCAAGGAAACTGAATATCGATATTCCGACCCTTTGTTACCACAAGGACCTCAGTTCTTTTGGCGCTTGCCGGTTGTGTACGGTAGAGATCAAGGTCAAGGGCAAATGGCAGCTTGCCGCTTCCTGTCAGACGGAAACGGCTGCGGGCATGGAAGTCCGGACCGATACAGATAATGTCCGGGAAAGCCGGAAACTGGCGGCGGCCCTGCTCTATTTCCGGTATCCTCAGGCTGTGGTAGTCCGGGATATGGCAAAGAAACTCGGAGTAGAAGTCCAGGCCGCAGCGGCGGACAGCCAGGATTGCATCCTCTGCGGACTGTGTACCAGGACCTGCCATGAAATTGTCGGGGTCAACGCCTTGACTTTCAAGGACAGAGGCCTGGCCAGGGACATCGAGGAGCCGAAGATTGAATTTAATTCTTCCGCCTGTATCGGTTGCGGTTCCTGCGCTTATGTATGCCCCACGGGCTTTGTACGCATGGAGGCGGTGGATGGCAAGCGGATTATTTGGGATAAGGTATTCAAGATGGCGTCCTGCCAAGTCTGCGGAAGGTATTTCGCGCCCGTAGAGCAGCTTGAATTCATCAGCAAGACAACGGGCGTATCGGTCAGCCAGATGATGACCTGCGTGAGCTGCCGCTAATCGGCAAAAAACAAATTGACAAAAAGACCGCCTTGCATTACAAGGCGGTCTCGCTTTTCTTAACCGACATATTCCTCAGTAGCTCAGTCGGTAGAGCAGCTGGCTGTTAACCAGCGGGTCCGTGGTTCGAGTCCGCGCTGAGGAGCCAATACGGGTCGAAACTGGGCACCTTAGCAAAGCCCTTGTTAGACCCACCTGAAAGTGCACTTGCAAGGGCGGCATAGCTGCCTTGCAAGTGCACTTCTTTTTTTATCGCCGCAATTTTAAACAAGAGAACTTCAGCTGAGTCAATTTGTTGTTGATATCAATCACAAAAAACCATTTTAATCAGTTTCCATTTCCCTCCAATCTCTTCCTACAGAAACACTTTGCAGCTAATATTCATCGCTTTGCCAAGCCGTTTCGCCATTTCTTTGCCGAGGGGACGCTTGCCGTTCTCCATCTCGCTGACATGGCGCTGGGGGATGCCGGTTAGTTCGGCAAGCTTTACCTGTGTCAACCCCTCCCGGTATTCTGGGACGGCCATGGCCCTGCCTATGAGCTGCACTTCAGAACATTCGGGATAAGGTCTCACGCCATGGGACGGAATCCGAAAGACGCACGTAGTTATAACAACCGCGGAATTTTATATGCCAAATATAACATATATAACGAAGCGATTGATAATTGCAATAATGCAATTGAATTATACTAGAACACACTGAACGCATCGAGATTTTCTACAACCGGCAACGAAGGCAGGCCAAACTTGGCTTCCTGTCCCTCGCCGCTTTTGAACGATGGTACTAGAAAAAACTGGCAACATGAAATAATTAGTCGTTTCTTGCGATTGTAATAGTATGGACCTTCTTTTACCTGCTGAGCCGGTTTTTATTGAAAAGGAAGTGTTCTCGTGCTTTACGCTTGTCTTCCTGGGCCTTGCGGGTTAGCATGTAGGCTACATAGTATTTGTAGATG
>DMAT01000399.1 GCA_003451635.1 Syntrophus sp. (in: bacteria)
AACCGGACCATAAATAAGGAACTGCAATATTTCGGTGGCTTTCTTTCCTGGGTCAAATCAGACTATCACATATCGGCGCAACTGGATGGGATTCGGGGACTGCCGTACAAACGGCCATTGCCTGCTGTTCTCACGCCGGGTGAAGTAAATAAGATTCTGGAGGCCTCAGATCCATTCTGGCGTGCCTTGATCCTTTGTCTTTACGGCCTAGGTTTGCGATGGTCCGAGGCCACTCAGCTCCGGAAATCGGACGTAGATCTAAAGGCCATGTCCGTCAAGATGATCCAGAAGGGTGGGAATGAAAAATCATTGCCCTTGTCGGAGGAACTGGCTAAGGCACTGGAAGATCTCGGAGCCAAGGACAACACGGCTGAATACATCTTTCTGAATGAGAAAACAAAAAAACCCGTGAGCAATATCAGAAAGGCCCTGCAACGGGCCTGTAAAACGGCTGAGGTGACAAAACGGGTGACGCCCCATCTTTTCCGCCATTCCTTTGCAACACACCTCATGGATGCGGGCGTAAACATGCGAATCATCCAGACGCTCCTGGGACATTCACAGATAGGGACAACAGAGTTTTATACGCATGTGTCGATCGGAAATCTAAGGGATGCGGCGAATAAATTATATTAGGTTCATCCGTACTTCCTGGAATAAATAAGCTGCTTTTTTCTATTTGTCATAGATTTCAAAAGACAATCGTGATATTGATATTTAAAAGTTGAAAAAATAGATGATTAAGTTCCATCTTGTATAATTGTGCTGGAGGGAAATATGGACTATCTATCAAAACCCCGTTCCTTATAAAAGAGCGGGGTTTTTTTATTAATTAAGCGGTAGCAAATGTTTCAAGATAATCACAAATGGATATTGGCAACCATAATATCGCTTCTGGCAGTCATAACACCGATCATTTTGTATTTTTTTTCAATAACGAGCAAAAGTATGGAATATGAGTTTGTTTCAAGGTCTGAACTGATTAGTAATCAATTTCCTATAAACGATTTTCAAATAAAAATTAAAGGGGAAAGCGTAAATAAAGTTATCCTTTATGGTTTAAGGTTGAGCAATTCTGGTTCTAAGCCTATTCTAAGAGATGATTTTGAAAAACCTATCTCAATACATGTCCCTGACAATAAGAAAATATATTTGGTTAGACTGAAGAAAAAGATACCCGATAATCTTATTCTTAATTACGAACTAAAAAACAACAAACTTTTGATTGAGCCATTACTGCTTAATTCTGGCGATGAATTTAACATGGAACTATATTCATCATCAGATGTATACCCGATTATAGATGTAAGAATAGCTGGCATCTCTAAATTAACAAATAAGTATCCAGATTCAATATACAAACCGCGTAATGGTTTCATGATATGTCTTATTTTTTTCCTGTTAATCTTTTATTCAAAGTCGGCATCTTTTATACTATATAAAATAGTATTTAAAAGAATTAATCCCCATAAAATAATTTATCCCCTAAGTTTATCATTACTCTTGGGCCACGGCATGTTATCAGCCGTTTGTGTTTTTTCATTTGTTGTCATTTTTAGTTTTTTAACTGATTATAGCAATTTGACGATTTATAGCTTTGCTCTTATTTGTATTCCTATTATGTTAGGAACGCTATGGGGTATGAAGGAACGTCAATCTTTAATGGATTCTGCCAATAGCTGATGCATCAGATGATGTTCATCTTTAATGATTTTATTCGTAAATCTTCGAGATGTTTCAATGTATGACCTTACTGATTTGTAGATGAAAGAGATAAAAAGTACGCATCAAATGGATGAATCATAAATTAAATGTTTGTCTACGCTACATACAAAAACTCAATGATATCAATGGTTGACAGCGGCCTCTGACTCCGTGAATCAAGGTTCAAATCCTTGTCTCCCAGCCAATAAAATAAAGTGGTTACGTGTTTTTTCGTGGCCATTGTTTGTAGTGAAATCACCATATTTTAATATGCAAGCTTATGTGGTAGTGGGTCACTTTGATTATTCCTGACTTGTCGTGCTTGAGCAGCTATGATAGCTTTTTTATGTATTATAACTTTGGCCGTATCCATTAAACTTAACGGGTGACACCGGCAATGGAAGCATGATTAACGGATCATGTGTGGAGCATTGAAGATATTATCAGTCTAATTTAGGGGTGTTTACTCGCGTTGGTGTCGAATATAGAGTGACACTCGTCTGTCATGATTATTTTTTTCTCTTCCCCCTCAAAAACACACCTATATTGTATGCGTTGTGTGTTTAAATCTTCCCAGTAAGTAACAGTAAAAATCATATATTCCATGCTATATGAAAGGACTCTTTCAATGTTCCCCTCTTCCTTGCGGTCAAGTACATTAAATGTTTTCTGAACATGCGGTTTGAGAGCTGATTCAAAGTATCCGTGAAGGCCTCTCCTTTTTTTGTTTTTTTGGTGATCTACTGTTCGTGAAACGCTTATATTTGATAGAATTACATCGCTTTTGTTAATTACGTAACTATCAAAAGCATATCCATTACCAGGAATTAACGCAATATCTACAAAGGGGATGGGACGCTCTTGAGGAATAAACTTTGGAGGTTCTTGGGATTTTCTTTTTTCTGTTTTATGCTTTTCTGTTGGAGGCTGTGGCTTTATTTCTGGAATTGTAACACCAGGAACTTGACTATCGGACTTCTTCTCTGGTTTTTTTGGGGTGGTCGAGGCCTGAATTATCAAGTTGTGATTAGCCCAAATAGAAACACTGGCGATGCTGATAGCGAAAATTATGGTTAGAATTTGAATTAATCTTTTTAGTTTATGCTCTTTAATTTGTTCCCACGTTAGAAAATTCCACAATAAGATTCCGGTTCCCAACAAGAACAACAAATCGGCAAAATATGGAGAAAATGCTGGAGCAATATAATTCATCCACGCACCAAGAAAAAATAACGCCGCAACAGGCGCAGCTTTCCGCATAAATTGCTGATGGGTAGGTTTCCGTTTATCGCTTGACTGGTATTTTTCCATAGCTGGATGCTATGATAACAATCTTTTAGCGTCAAGAAAACAATTAGCATGCCTTTGATTCGGACTATTTTTAAATTTCATTGGATCAGTCTCCTTTCAAACTGACCCACTACCGGAATATATGCTCTCCGGAAAGGAGAAAGGCATGGGCGACAAGTCAATCCAGCCCATCCGCCGTGTTCTGTTTTACATTTTCAGGACTTGGGTGACCCGTAAAGACGGGCGGTGGGATTATGCCAAGGATCATGGTCGGCGTGCTTGGCGGATCCCTGTTTACGAGAAATAACCATCAAAGCTTAGCCTACCGGTGATTATTGTGTCGGCAGGGTATGCCGCCTGCCCTGCAACCAAAAGGCGGCTATTATAAGGAAACTATCCATGGATTTAAAATCACATCACGTTGTTCCGAATCCTAAATGATTTTTGATACGGAAAGATTGAATGCTTTTGCGAGTTGAAAAATCGTGATCAAAGAAGGTTGTTTATGGCCGCATTCCAGGAGCGAAATCGGAGGAAAGCCGGTCAGGATAACCGGCTTGTCGGGTGCGTTCTCTGTCTCCGGTATATCTCTACAGAAAAACCTTGTAACCGATGTTCAATGCCTTCCCCAGGCGCTTCGCCATTTCCTTGCCGATGGGACGCTTGCCGTTCTCCATCTCGCTTATATGGCGCTGGGGAATGCCGGTCAGTTCGGAAAGCTTAATCTGCGTCAATCCTTCCCGGTATCGTGTTCCGGCCAGAGCCTTGCCGATAAGCTGAGCTTCCGAATGCTCAGGATATGCCTCACGCCAGGGGACGGAATCGGATGCGTCCACAAATCCCAGGGGCTTTAATTTTTCAACGGCCTTTGCCATGTTGACAATCGGCCCGATGAACCTCAGCTCAATCGTTTCAGTAGAGTGCTTTCTCGTGTGTTCCTGCATAAATCACCTCAATCAGTCTTATCTCTTTATCCATGATTTCCCATAGTGCCACGTATCGCCGGAAACGCACGCCTGATAATTTGTTATTCCCAGTTGAAGGGGGCCTGCTTTTCAAAATTGGGCAGCAGATTGCGCTCATCTACTTGCTGAATGAAGAGCTGTTCAAAACCGAGTTCCAGGGCATGATTGACGACCTTTTCGTACTCTTCCCGGTAGAGCCGCCGGCCAAGAAGGGGGTGTTTTTGGGCCTGCGCCGCCGGGGTGTACTGGGACATGATGCTAAAAGGGATCTGTGTAGACAGTTCCTGCCGGACCATCTCCAGGATGGCGAAGCTATTGTCGGTCATGCCGGGAAGAACGAGATGCCGGATGAGTATTCCCCGCCGGGCGACGCCGTCCACAACATCGAGGACATCCCCCACCTGCGCCGTCATTTCCCTGAGGGAAGCCATGGCATGGACGGCGTACTCTTTCACGCCGGAGAACTGCCAGGCCAGATCATCGCAACCGTATTTCAGGTCGGGGAGATAGATTTCCACCATCCCCGCAAGCAGCCGGATTACTTCCGGCGCTTCGTAGCCGCCGCAGTTGTAAATGAAGGGGATGGTCAATCCCTGACGGCGGGCGGATAACAGGGCTGCCATGATCAGGGGGGTCTGCGGGGTAGGGGTGACAGCGTCGATGTTGTGGCATCCCACATCCTGGAGCCTCAGCATTACTTGAGCCAGCCCCTCCGGATCCATGCCCTGTCCCGTTGTATGCCTACTGATCTGATGATTCTGGCAGTAGAGGCAGCAGAGATTGCAGGAGGAAAAGAAGATCGTCCCCGCCCCGTTGGTTCCGGAGAGGGGCGGTTCTTCGCCGTGGTGGGGCATGGCGTCGCTGATGACTACTTCCACGGCGAGACCGCAGAAGCCCTTTTCTCCGGCCATCCGGTCCACGCGGCATTGCCTCGGGCACAGGACGCAGGGGGCCATCATGCGTTTCAGGGCGTCCAATGCCTTGAGATTCCCTTGATGGTTTATTCCCATTGAATCCGGATTCACTTTACAAGGGCCTGACTACATCCCTGATCTTGCCGCTGGCCACGAGTTCCAAAAAGATTTCTCCGAGTGGTTCCGCCGTTGCGACGGCTTGTCGCCAGTTGGCGATTCTTGTTTCCGGGTCATCGACGAAGGTTACAAAATCCTCCCGATCCGGAACTTTTCCTGAGGGCAGGGAAGCGATGAAATCTTTGGAAGGATAAACCAGGACAATGCTTTTCAAGTCCTCGGCGGGCGGTTTCCGGGAGGTGAGCCTCTTGTCGAGCCACCCGGGGATGAGGCGATCCTGGTGCAGAAACAGGAGGGTCAGATCGTTTTCCTTCGCTCCGTAGTTTCCGGCCAAATGATAATCGACGAGACCGCCGTCCCGATAAATGCCTCGGGGGGCTCCAAAAATGTCCCGGACCCCGGTGATGATCAGGGGGATCGCGCCGGTGGCAACCAGTACGGATTTGAAGTTGGTCTTGTTCAGGGGAACACAGACGCCGCGAAATTCCGGACCCAGGGTGAAGGCAGGGTGTTTAGGGCCGCTGTAGAAAACCACCCGTTCGAAAAATGTGTAGAGCAGGGAGCGGCTCAGGGCGTTGCCGAGAAAGGAAAAAGCGAACCCCAGGCGCTGCAGGAAGACGTTCCCCGCGGCGGTCAGATTCTTTGCCCGGGCCGTGACGATGGCGAGACGATAGTCGCGGTGATTTAGGGCAAAGGGCAGGGCATCATTTTCGATGGTCTTATTAATAATGGCCGCTAAGGACTTGCGGATGGAGAGAGGCTTGTCTGCCCGGGGGTAGGTCGTGGTGATGTACGATTCCATGAGTTGCCGGTAACTTTTTTCCGCTTCCGGCTGGATCCAGGCGGCAAACCGCCAAGCCCCGGCAGAGGCGCCGATCAGGGTCAGGGGCCGCTGCCGGCCGAGGGACTTCTCTTTGAGAAGGGTCAGATCGAAACCGCTGGCGATCAACCAGCGGGGGCCCACCGCCGGTCCGGCATAGCCGGTAAAGGCATCCAGAGAAAAGCCGCCGTCACGGATTCGTTCGCAGGCATTTTCTCCTGCCTTGATGCAGAGACTGTCCATTCCTTTATATAACCTCTCCTCAAATCACCTTGACACAAACCCCACGGTTTTGTAAAGTACCTCCGTTTACAGTGGCCCGCCGGGGACACGCAGGTGTTGATCCGAGCCCGAAGGCGGGATTCATATGCAGACTTTGGCAGCTTTGTCAATGGGGAGCGGTAGAGAAATGACGATTCAATCCCAGGTCCTCGGGATAGCACAGGCGGCAAAAAAGGCGGCGAGTACCTTGTGCCGACTTACTGCGGAGGAGAAGAACCTGGCCCTCCGGGAAATGGGCGCCGCCCTCCTTAAGCATGGATCATTCCTGAGGGAAGAAAATGCCCGGGATGTGGCCCTCGCGTCCGAGAAGGGTCTCTCTGCCGCCATGATCGACCGTCTGACCATCAAGGAAGCGACGATTCAGGCCATGGCAAAGGGATGCGAAGAAGTGGCGGCCCTGCCTGATCCCGTGGGCAAGGTCAGTTCCATGTGGCGCCGCCCCAATGGCCTGCTGGTCGGCCGCATGCGCATCCCTCTGGGGGTCATCGGCATTATCTATGAGTCCCGCCCCAACGTCACTGCCGATGCCGCCGCCCTCTGCCTCAAGTCGGGTAACGCTGTGATCCTCCGGGGCGGTTCGGAGGCTATCCATTCCAATCTGGCCATTGCGGGGATCATTCAGGAAGTACTGAAGAAAGGACCGATTCCCGAGACGGCCATCCAGCTTGTTCCCATGACGGATCGAGAGGCCGTCTATGAACTCCTGCAGCTTGAAGAACTGATCGACGTCATCATTCCCCGGGGGGGCGAGGAGCTGATCCGGGCCGTGGTCAGTCAGTCGAAAATTCCCGTAATCAAACATTACAAGGGCGTCTGCCATATTTTTGTCGATGAGAACGCCGATCTGGACATGGCTCTGAAGATATGCGTGAATGCAAAGGTGCAGCGCCCCGGGGTCTGTAATGCCATGGAGACCCTCCTTGTCCACCAGGCGATAGCCGCCCGGTTCCTTCCCCTTATGGCTGAAAAATGCGGAGATGCGGGCGTGACGTTAAGGGGATGCCCGCAGGCGCGGGCGATTCTTCCCGATATTGACCCCGCAACGGAGCAGGACTGGCACGAGGAATACCTTGACCTGGTTCTTTCCATTCGCGTTGTGGAAGGATTGGACGCGGCGATGGACCATATCGGAGAGTATGGCTCTCTGCATACGGAGGCCATCATTACGGAAAGCTACGGTCACGCCCAGAGATTTCTCAACGAGGTTCAGTCTTCAACGGTGCTTGTGAACGCCTCCACACGATTCAGCGACGGGTTTGAGCTGGGTCTTGGCGCGGAGATCGGCATCAGTACCACCAAGCTGCACGCCTATGGCCCGATGGGACTGGAAGAACTAACGACATCCAAATTTATCATTTACGGCAATGGACAGGTGAGAACATGAAATGGGGACTACTTGGCGGGACCTTCGATCCCATCCATATCGGCCATCTGCGTTGCGCCGAGGAAATTCTGGAGATGTTTGATCTCAACCGGATCATTTTTATCCCCGCTTCCCGGCCGCCGCATAAGATCGATGGTGAGATCACATCTTTTTACCACCGGGAACAGATGGTCAGGCTGGCAATCGAAAACAATCCCTCC
Source organism: Syntrophus sp. (in: bacteria) (assembly GCA_003451635.1). GTDB lineage: Bacteria > Desulfobacterota > Syntrophia > Syntrophales > UBA8958 > UBA8958. The sequence continues at coordinate 7,677 of DMAT01000399.1, forward strand.
TTTTCCTTTTCCGATGCGGAAAACAAAAGGGAAGGGAAATCTTATTCCGTAGAAACCGTTGAGTTCATCCTCAAAAAGTATCTGCAAAATCTGGAGCTGTACTTTATCATCGGTCAGGACGCCTTTCATGCCATTACAACCTGGAAGGACTGGGAGAAGCTCCTGCAACTCTGCAATTTTGTCGTCATGACCAGACCGGGATACGAAAACAAAGGTCTGGAAGGTATTCTGCCTCCCGAATTTGCCTCCCAATTCCACTATGAATCCCAGGAAAACGGCTTCCGGGGGCCGATGGGATATTCCATCTATTTTCGGGAGGTGACCTTTCTGGATATCGCTTCGAGCCGGATCCGGAACCGGGTTAGGGACGGTAAATCCGTTACCTATCTGACCACGGAGCCCGTGCGCCATTACATTGTCAATAACGGCCTGTACCGGAACATTTAGTTAGGGTACGGGTAAGAAAGGATAATGATATGCGTATCCCGACCTATGGCATCTTTTCGGGAACTCTGTCCCTGTCCATGCTTCTGCTCCTGTCTTCCCCTTTGACCCTCCATGCCTTCCGCTGTGGAGATGGATTGGTGAGCGTCGGGGACTCGAAGGGTAGGGTTATGATCGAATGCGGCAAGCCCACACTCAAGGAAAAAGTGGGGGACAAGGAGACACGTAAAAAAGGGACAGGGACAAAAACGAAGGGTGCCAAGACTACCAAGACCGTGGAGCAGTGGACCTATAATTGCGGGAAGGACGATTTTATTTATGTCCTGACCTTCGAAGGGGGAAAGCTCGTCAAGGAAGCAACGGATGGCCGCGGCCGCGGCGCCTCGGAATGTAAGGGCCGCAACTGATACCCTCCACATCCCGGTTTCAAATTAAGGATGATAACGAGGCGGCAAAGAGGAGGCGACGCAGGCGTATTGTTATACGTCGAGGAGCCGACGATGAAGCCAACAAAGTTAGCGCCTTAATTTGAAACCGGGGGTTAGAGGTCTTTCAGATCTTTTGTAATCTTCAATCTGCCCTCTTTGATCAAGGCGCTTTTGCTTTCTTCCATCCATGACTGGGTCACTTCGCCTCTTTTTAGATCCAGATACACCTTCTTGAGTTGCTCCTTCTGTCCCGGCTGGAGCTGTCTGTCCGACTGCGCCCTTTCCCGGAACTCGATCAGGAAGTAGTCGCCGTTTATAAAGATAACTTCTTCCCCATGAGGTTTTTTCGCTGAGAGTTGGAACAGGGTTTTCATGATCTGGGAGGACGTCCCGATCTTCGGGGCCGGGGCAGTGGGGAGAAAAAATCCCGTCTCCTCTAATTTAAGATTCTTTTCTTTCCCGATAATCTGCAGCTTATCCCCTTTCTTAAGGCGGGCAAGAAGCACGTCCGCCTCCTGTCTGGCAAGGCGGCTGCCTTCCTGCGCCGAATAACGTTGGCGCACCTCTTTTTCGATGATCTTGAGCTCCGGTGTATACGCCGCCTTTTTTGCTGCTACCTTGAGGAGATAGTAGCCGCCTTGAGAGGCGATTACATTGCTGAGTTCGTCTTTCTGAAGAGCAAAGACCGTCTTTGCGAAATCCGGTATCTGTCGGAAGGTTTCGGGAGGGTTCTTAACGGTGAAAAACTCCGTTCCTGCGACCGGCAAGCGATGGGTGGCGGCGTAACCGTCGAAATTTTCCTGCTGATAAATCGTATCGCGAGCCTTTTTCGCTTCCTCGTAGGCGAGCCTCATTGACCGGGAATGCTTAAGTTCAGAGACTATCTCATCCCTTACGCTGCTAAGGGGAAGTGTTTTCCCCGCCTTTGTCCACTGCTGCTTGTGACTGTTATAGAAATCGGCAATTTCTTCTTCGGGGACGGTTACCCTGGCCGTGAAATCCCTGGCTTGGAAAAACAGGTATTTGACCTGAATCTGTTCGGGAGAGCGAAAATCACCGCTATGTTCTTTCAGGTATTTTTCCAGATCTGACGTTGACGCCTGGACTTTACCTTCAAAATCCAGGCCCCTCAGGCGCACGAAAGAGACGTTGATTTTTTCGGTCTGGGCCTCATAAAAGCTGCTTACCTCCTCCTCGGAAACATGGACGCCGTCCTGAAGAAGATCTTCCAGCTTCATGATCAGGAGTGATTTCCGCTGCTCATTTTCGAAATCTTCCGGTGTAATCTTGTTGTAACGAAGCATCTGCTGGTACAGGCGATCATCGAAGACGCCATTTCTCTGAAATGTCGGCAGGGAAGATATGAACCCCCTGACTTCTTCGTCGGTGACCTTGACCTTGAGATCCTGCGCCTTTTTCATCAGAATAGCCTGATAAACCAGTTTGTCGAGGGCCTGCTGCTTCAGATTCAGGGTCTTCAACATATCTTCTGTAAGGCGACCGCCGGAGCGGCGATTGTATAAATCGATCAGATTGCGGTATTCCTTTTCATATTCCTGATAGGTGATGACCTTGCCGTCAACGGTCGCGATGGCATCCGCCTTCTGTCGTCCCGTCATGGAACCGAAGTAAAAGACGAAGACGATGATAATGATGCCAAGGAGGACCTTCATGATCCAGTTTCGCGCATGTTTTCTCATTAACTCAAGCATACCGTTCCCCTTATAGGTGCCTTTTTTGAAGGGTCGTTGATATTATAGTCCCAAGGAAAATGCAATCACCTTTTTAAAAAGGCATTGCTTAGGCGCAAGAAATAGGCTATAGGTCAACGCTAAGTGATTGTCGTAAGAGCTTAGGTGCTTATATTTATTGAGAAAATACAGGAGGCAGAAGCGTGCTGTTTGATTGGATTTTAGGAAAATTTTCCAGTGACCTGGCCATCGACCTTGGGACGGCCAATACCCTCGTTTACGTAAAGGGTAAAGGAATTGTTTTGAGTGAACCGTCCGTAGTGGCGGTGCACATGGATTCAAAAGGGGTCAAAAAGGTTCTGGCTGTTGGATCCGAAGCAAAGAAGATGCTGGGAAGGACCCCGGGAAACATCATGGCCATCCGCCCCATGCGGGACGGAGTCATCGCGGATTTTGACATCACCGAGGCGATGCTCAGGCATTTCATCCTCAGCGTTCATAACCGCAGGACGCTGGTGCGGCCAAGAATAATAGTGTCCGTGCCATCGGGTATAACCCAGGTGGAAAGAAGGGCGGTCCGTGAGACCGTTGAATCCGCCGGGGCGCGGGAGATTTATCTCATCGAGGAGCCCATGGCCGCAGCCATCGGGGCTGGACTTCCGATCACGGAACCAACGAGCTCAATGGTTGTTGACATCGGCGGAGGTACTACGGAAGTAGCCGTCATTTCTCTTTCGGGCATTGTCTACGCAAAATCTCTGCGCATCGCCGGTGACAAGATTGACGAAGAGATTGTCCAGTACATGAAAAGAAAGTACAGCCTTCTCATTGGCGAGCGAACCGGGGAAATAATCAAAATGACCATCGGCTGCGCCTATCCGGATAAGGAAATCCGCACCGTCGAAGTGAAGGGACGGGATCTGATTTCAGGGATTCCCAAAATTATTGAAATCAATTCGGAAGAGGTTCGCGAAGCAATAACGGAACCGATCAGCCTGATTGTTGACACTATAAAGAATTGCCTGGAAAATGCTCCGCCGGAACTGGCCGGGGATATCGTGGATCGAGGCATCATGCTTACGGGCGGCGGCGCCCTGCTGAGAAACCTGGATGTCCTGATCCGGGAAGAAACCGGTCTTCCCGTAACCATTGCCGACGACCCGCTGTCAACTGTTGCCAGAGGGGCGGGAATGGCCCTCGCTCAGTTGGATGTTTTGAAGGAAGTCACCCTGCAGGTGTGACAACTCCGCTAGAACCTCTAAACACAATGGGGAAAGATTATGAGCCTTGGATGGTGCGATGCCGTGAGGCTTACTTTCTTTTTTAAGCGCTTTCATAGTCGTCTTGCAAAAGTTCTCTGTGACTGGACAGGTATGCCGGTTGTTCATGTGATTTGAGAATCACCAGAAATATGTCGATTCCAAAAAAATACCGGCCCATTGCCATCGTCGTCCTGGTTATCGTCTTCTCCATCATTCTCCTGTTTTTGAGCACGAAAATGCCTTCGGATACTGGTTATCCGAGAAGATTCATCCTCGATGTGGTGGCGCCTATCGAGCGTCTGATCAGAATTCCCCTGGATGAAACCATTACTGTTTGGAACCGTTATCTCTTTCTAGTCGGGCTGGGAGAAGAAAACAGGCGGTTAAAAAGGGAGAACGATCATTTGAAGAATCAGTTGCTCCTGCACCAGGAAGGGTATCTTGAGGGGCTGCGCCTGCAAAAATTGCTTACCATGAAAGATCAGAGCGACTATGTATCCATGACTGCAAGGGTTATCGGGATGGACCAGAAATCACTGATCAAGACGATTCTCATCAACAAGGGAACCACACACGGCATCAGGAATGGCTTGCCGGTCGTTAACGAGCAAGGGGTTCTCGGAAGGATTATAGAAACATCATGGCATGTCTCGCGGGTACTCCTGATCAGCGACGGCAACAGTAATATCGACGCCTTAGTGCAGGGAACCCGTGTCCAGGGAATGCTGCAGGGTTCCGGGGCGATGCGCTGCATGCTGAAATACATTGCCAAGACGGAGGAGGTCAAGGCGGGAGATCTGGTGGTATCTTCAGGGATGACGGAGATTTTCCCCAAAGGATTGCTGCTGGGAACCGTAATCCGGGCGGACAAGAAGGATTCCGGTCTCTTCCAGCGGATCGAGGTGGCTCCGGCGGTGGATTTCACCAGGTTGGAAGAAGTGATGGTGTTAATGGTAACGGAGAAAAAGAAAAAATGAATTTTTACGTTTTCGTTCCCTGGTTTCTCCTGATGCTCGTTGTCTTTCAGCACGCTGTTTTAGGGACGATTTTTTTTCACTCGCTTGCCGTCGAGATCTCCCTCGTCATGGTCATCTATGCGGGCTTGCGTATGGCTGTCCTCAGGGGAAGCATCCTGTCGCTGATTCTCGGTTTGATGATGGATTCCATAACCGGCGTCTGCTCTGGCTTCTACGCCCTCATCTATACCTCTATTTTCCTCATGGTCTATCTCGTATCATTGCATGTATATGCGAAAAGCACCCCCTTTGTTGTCCTCTTCACGTTGTGTTGTGGTTTTATCGAGGGGATATGGTTACTGGTTTTGAACCAGATAATCTACGGAACAAATATCTTTTCCGACCTGGCATTGTATTTTGTACCCCAGTTGGTTATCGTAAGCTTGATAAGCCCTTTTCTCTTTAAGTTTTTCCACCGGATAGGTTGGCTCCATGATGGGTATGTTCGGTCGAATTAACGGCCATGATACGGCGGATTTCCGGAAACGTTTTCAGCGTCTTTTTGTCATTGTTCTGATCGCCATCGCCATTCTGACCCTCAGGTTGGCCTATCTCCAGGTGCTCAAGGGTGATGAATACAAATTGCGCTCGGAAAACAACTCTGTACGCCTGAGAAAGATAGCACCCCTGCGGGGATTGATTATGGACACCAACCGGCAGGTCATCGTGGGTAATCAGGCGGCCTTCGATCTGGTCTATGTGCCGAGCCGTGTCGTTGATATACAGCGCATCATGGAGCAAGTGGAGGCCTTTTATGAAAAAAGAGGGCTATCACTGAACAATGATTCCCAGCTTACGGGGAAAACCAGGCCTTTTATTCCGGTCAGGCTCGAAAAGAACATTACCATGGCGAAATTGGCTTATGTGGAAACCCATGCCCTCGATCTGCCGGGCGTTGTTGTGGAAGTGGCGCCGGTGAGGAAGTATTCTGGGGGGGAGATGATGTCTCATGTCATCGGATATACAGGAGAAATAAGCAAGGAGGAACTGGAAAAACGTGATGACGATGAGATGGGTCCGGGAGACATTATCGGGAAATCAGGAATAGAGAAGTTTCTCAATGAATATCTTGCCGGTAAAAGTGGCGCTGAACAGGTGGAAGTCAATGTTACGGGCAAGGTGGTTAAGGCCCTGGGTCACATTGCCCCCCTTTCAGGACACAATGTTGTCCTGACGATTGATTTTGATCTTCAGAAGGCGGCTTGGGAGGCCCTGGAGGGCAAACGCGGAAGCGCGGTTGTCATGGACCCCCGGGACGGATCCATCCTGGCCCTCGTCAGCACCCCCTCTTTTGACCCCAACCTTTTTAACTCCGGAATCTCCAAGCGGGATTGGGATAGACTCTCGAAAGATCCCCTGTATCCCATGGAAAACAGGGCCGTATCTGGTCAGTATCCCCCCGGATCGACGTATAAAGTGGTGGTCGCGGCGGCGGCCCTTGCCGAAGGTCTGATTACTCCGGACACGCGGTTCTTCTGCAACGGATCTTTTGAACTGGGGAATAGGTCCTTTCGCTGCTGGCAGCGGCATGGCCACGGCTGGGTGGATCTCCACCGGGCCCTGGTGGAGTCCTGCGACGTCTATTTTTATAATATCGGGAAAATGCTGGGCGTGGACAAATTGGCCGAATACGCCCGGAGTTTCGGGTTCGGAGAGCTCAGCGGCATAGATTTGCCAAGGGAAAAACCGGGGCTGGTTCCCTCCAAGGCATGGAAACTGGCGAAACGCAAAGAACCTTGGCAGTTGGGGGAGACCATCTCCGTTTCTATTGGACAGGGCTACAATCTGGTAACCCCCGTTCAGCTCGCCAACGCCTTTAGCGCCTTGGCCAATGGCGGCGCCCTCTGGCGCCCCCGAATCGTCAAGCAGATCGAGGCGGCAGACGGCAGAATTGTCAAAGTGTTCCCGCCGGAAAAGAAAAGTGTCCTTCCCGTTTCTCCGGAACATATTGAAATGATAAGACAGGGCCTCTGGGGGGTGGTAAATGAAAAAGGGGGCACCGGAAGCGCCCTGCGCAGACCCGAGGCCGATGTGGCGGGAAAGACGGGGACTTCCCAGGTAGTGGGATTGCCTCAAGGTGAAGCGGCGCGGAGGGCGAAGATTCTCTCCGGGCGTTTCAAGGATCATGCCCTTTTTGCCTGTTTTGCTCCTTACAAGCACCCGGAAATTGCCGTTGCCGTGATCGTCGAGCACGCCGGCGGCGGCGGCGCTGTTGCCGCCCCGGTGGCAAGAAGCATTGTCGATGCCTACTTCCATCTCAAAGCAAGTCGGGCGGCGCCGAAGGCGCCCGTTGCGCAAAATGTCGTCGTTGAGGGAGGAGGGCAATGAAATTTGACAGGCAGTTGCTGATTAATTTTGACTGGCCCCTCCTGGGCATTGTTCTGACAATATGCCTCATCGGGGTAATGAACATATACAGTACCGGGTTCAGTCTCACCACGGCGAAGGCCCCCCTTTATCTGAAGCAGATCCAGTGGATAATATTGGGGCTGCTCTTGATGCTGATCACCCTTTCCATTGATCACCGGATTCTTGTTCAATACGCTTATATTATTCACGGCGTTGCTATCGTGACGCTAATCTTTGTGACTTTCTATGGATATACGAGCCACGGCTCCCAGCGCTGGCTTGCCTTTGGAGGGTTCTCCTTTCAGCCCTCGGAATTGATCAAGTTGACCCTGATCCTTTCCCTGGCAAGATATTTCAGCGATCACGGAACCCAAGGCCGCTACAGTATCAAAGATCTCTTGACGCCCTTTTTCATTCTTCTGGTTCCCTTTGTATTCGTTGTCCGCCAGCCCGACCTGGGAACAGCCTTGATGCTGCTGATTATTTTTATCTCCATGATCCTTTTCGTGGGGATCAGGATCAGGGATCTGCTCATTGCCGGATCCTCAGGGCTGTTCCTGGCGCCTCTGGCCTGGTTTTTTTTCAAGGATTACCAGAAAGAGCGGATACTGACGTTTTTCGATCCGGAGCGGGATCCCCTCGGTTCCGGATATCATATCATTCAGTCGATGATCGCCATCGGCTCCGGGGGATTTCTTGGGAAGGGCTTTTTGAAGGGGACCCAGACACAGTTGAAATTCCTTCCGGAGCAGCAAACGGATTTCGTCTTTTCCGTTTTTGCCGAGGAATGGGGCTTTATCGGGGGTGTTGTCTTGATGATCCTTTTTCTTTCCCTGATCCTGTGGGGGTTTAAAATTGCCCAGTATTCAAGAGACTTGTCGGGAACCCTCATTGCGTACGGGATTACCATCATGATTTTTTGGGGAGTCTTTATCAATATCGGCATGGTCCTTGGAATCCTTCCCGTCGTAGGCATACCATTGCCATTTTTAAGCTACGGCGGTTCATCCATGGTGGTGTTGATGATGGGCATCGGCCTGCTGATCAATATCAGCATGAGGCGATTTGTCATGCAGCCGTAATGTCTGCTGAGCATTTTACCAAAAAATGCTTGACAAGCGGGATGAGTTATGATTAGTAGTCCGCGCTTTTGGCAATGGAGGTTCAGGTTTTGTATTTCTACTCACATAACCGTTGTTTTGATGTAAGGGAACTGGTTGTAAATACTATATATTGACGGACGAGCCGGGTGGACGAGGGACCCTCTTCACTCGGTTTTTTTTTGAAAAGTAATGATAAGCGAGAGGTACAAAAGTGGTTGATATTAATCTTACTTTGTTTGTGCAGATGGCCAATTTCCTTGTGCTCATCGTGATCTTGAACTACCTGCTCTATAAACCGATTCTTGCCATCCTCGATAGGAGAAAGAAGCGCCTCGATGAATCCGAGGGAGAAATCAAGCGCCTCAATGAAACCGTCGAGCAGAAGGCGGCGGAGTATGAAGAAAAGCTCCGCTTGGCCAAGCAGGATGCCTTGGGAAAGAAAAATGAGATCCTCAAGGAAGCAGCGGATAGTGCCAAGGCAATAATCGACGAGCGGCGGAGCAAGATTCCGGCGATGCTGGCGGAGTTTCAGGGGAAGGTAGGGCAGGAAGTGGATGCCGCAAGGCGTATCCTGAAGGATCAGTCCCAGAAAATATCGGCGGAGATCGCTGAAAAGGTGTTGGGAAGGAGTCTCCAATGAAAGATAGTAAACGGCTTCAACTGGTAAAATCAATTCTCCTTGCCTCCTCAATGGTCCTGCTGACTGGTGTGGCGGTCTATGCGTCTGGCGGTGGTGATGGTCATGCCAGCCCGGAAGAGCAGAAGAAGACACTCATTGACTTTGGCTACCGGGTGCTGAACTTTGCCATTCTCGCCGGATTCCTCTGGTGGATGTCGGCCAAGAAGGTAAAGGAGTTTTTTGTCGGTCGGCGTGCGGACATCAAGACCTCTCTGGATCAGGCGCTGGTGGCGAAGGAAGATGCGGAGAAGAAATTCAAGGAATACGCCGCTAAACTGGAAAAGGCCACAGAAGAGATTGATGGTATTGCCGAGATGATCAAGGTCCAGGGAATGGCGGAAAAAGAGAAGCTGATTGAGGAGGCCAGGAAGGCTGCCGTCAAGATCGAAGAAGATACGAAGGCCCGGATGGAGCAGGAATTCAGCAACGCCAGAAACCAGTTACGGGCCGAGGCGGCGCAGCTCTCGGTGCAGATGGCTGAGGAACTCCTGAGAAGAAATATTACGATTACGGATCATGAACACATGGTCAAAGACTACTTAGATAAGGTGGTGATAAAACATTGATCGGAAGCACGATTGCGAAACGATACGCCCGCGCGTTTTATGAAATTGCGGCCGAGGAAAGCCAGCTTGAGAAGTATTTCAAAGAGTTGAACAGCTTTTCCGCCATTATCAATGACAATAAGGACCTCAAGGACTTTCTGGCCAATCCGGTTTTTGATCAGAACGAAAAGAAGTCCGTCGTCGAAAGCATCCTGGAGAAAACGGATATTTCCGGGATAACTGCAAATTTTTTGAAGCTCCTTACGGATAAACAAAGAATCGTCGTTCTTTCCGACATTGTCGATTGTTACCGGGAGTTAATGGACGAAGCCTTGAAAACGGTTCGGGCCAGTGTAAAAACGGCTTTCCCGCTATCGACCGAGTTGATCCAGAAGCTGCAGCAGGGTCTTGAAACCCAAACCCAAAAAAAGGTCGAAATGACCGTTATCGAAGAACCCTCTCTACTTGGCGGTGTCGTCGTCAGGGTGGGGGACACCGTATATGACAACAGTATTAGAACCCAACTGAACAATATAAAGAATCTCTTAGGGGAGGAGATGTAGCGCATGGATACAATCAGGGCAGAAGAAATAAGTCAAATCATATCCAAACAGATCAAAGACTACGAGAAGAAGCTGGACATCAGCGAAACCGGTACGGTACTTTCCGTCGGTGACGGTATTGCCAGAATTTACGGCGTCCAGAACGCCATGGCCATGGAACTGCTGGAGTTTCCGGGCGGTATTCTCGGCATGGTTCTCAACCTGGAAAGAGACAACGTCGGCGTCGCCGTTCTCGGCGAAGTAACCCACATAAAAGAGGGCGACATTGTCAAAAGAACGGGTCGGATTGCCCAGGTGCCGGTTGGCGAGGCCGTCTTGGGACGGGTCATCGACGGGACAGGATCTCCTATCGATGGAAAAGGACCCATTGAGACGACTGAGTTCCGCAGAATCGAGATGGTCGCCCCCGGTGTTATTCAGCGACAGGCGGTCAATCAGCCCATGTACACAGGCCTGAAGGCCATCGACGCCATGA
>DMAT01000322.1 GCA_003451635.1 Syntrophus sp. (in: bacteria)
GGGGCACCTGTTCATTGATATCCCGAGATATGTGCTCCTCCGGCGAATATCCCAGCACCTTCTCAATTGAGGGGCTGACATAGGCAATATCTAAATTCATATCCGTGGTCCATATGACATCATTCATCTTTTCCGTAAGAAAGCTGTACTTTGCCTCACTTGCCTTCAGTTTCTCCTCAGCTCGCTTGCGGTCGGTGATGTTGTGGAGGCATACCATGTTCGCCTCTTCGCCACGAAATACTATTTTCCCCCCGATACTCTCCACCCATACTTCACGATTATTTGTCGTGCATAGCCTGTATTCGGATATAAAACCCTCGATTCCAGCCTTCACAGTCTGCGAGTCCCCTAAGGCCTTGTTCAGTGAATCGGAATGTAGAAATTCCACCATGTTGCGTCCTGACAATTCCTCCGGCGAAGCGATATCCACCAACTTCGCCGCCGCCTCATTAGCAAAAAGGATGTTCCCCTCCCAAGAGATAATAATTACGACTTCATGCATATACCTGATAAGGGACTGTGAAAATGCATCACTCTCCCGCAGCGCCACCTCGGCCTGTTCCAGTAATTGGATTCTCTGTTTTAAAAAGGAATTCTCATCGGCAAGTTCTTGATATGTCCTGGATGGATCTTTCTTCATCTGATTTCTCTCTATTTATACATGGTCTGGTTTACCGTGCCCGAACTGAAGACATCACGGTTTACCATGACGTTAATCAGGGAAGCTTTTCCTGAACTCCGGGCCCGCTCAAGGGCGGGACGTATTTGGGCCGGTTCCTTGACGAATTCACCGTGGCCGCCCATAGCCTCCACTATCCGGTCATAACGCAAGGGAGTGAGAACATTGGCGACATCTCCCTTTTCCACACCATACTTTTGAACCTGACCATAGCGTACCTGATTCCATGCAGAATTGTTTCCCACTATGCCGATGACGGGCATCCCGAGGCGGATCAATGTATCATAGTCAAAACCCGTAAGACCGAAGGCGCCATCGCCGAAGAGGATGACAACTTCCCGTTCGGAACATGCCGCCTTGGCGGCTATGGCAAAGGGCGTACCGACGCCGAGTGTTCCCAGCGGGCCGGGATCAAGCCAGCTTCCCGGTCTTCGGGGAAGAATGACGCTGGCAGCCATCGTTACAACGTCCCCTCCATCAGCGATAAATATTGCATCATCCGCCATAAATTCCTGAATCTCCCGGGCAAGACGCAACGGATGAATGGGCATGGCGTCGGAATAAAGGAAGGGACGATCTTTTTCACTCAGCTCAGTCTCCTTTTTCTGTAATGCCTTCAGCCAGTTCTCCCGTTGAGACGAAGAGATAGCTGCCGTAATTTGGCCGAGGATCGCTCCCGCATGGCCGGCAATTCCGACATCCACATCACGATTATGTCCGATCTCACTGCTGTCCAAATCGATCTGGATCACTTTGGCCTCACGGGACAGACGCTGACCATAACCGAGGCGAAAATCGAAGGGTGTGCCAATCACCATGACTACATCGGCGACGGAAAGGGCATAACGACGGGAACGGCTCATGAAGAATTTGAAATGATTGGGAAGACAGCCTCTGGCCGCTCCGTTCAGATAGACAGGGATCTGGCCACGTTCGACACACTGGGCAAGCTCCGACATGGCACGGCAACTCCATATTTGGGAGCCGGCAAGGATGACGGGACGTTCCGCGTTGTCCAGCAGGTCCGCTGCCTTTTGGATCGCATCGGGGTCTCCGAAAAGACGCGCTTTGGAACGATAATGAACAGGAAAAAAAACCTCTGCTGCTGCTACGGGCGCATCCAGAATGTCGGCGGGAATCTCTACAAAAACAGGTCCCGGCCTGCCGCTGTGGGCCTCCCGGAAGGCGCTGCCCAATAACTCCGGAATACGGTCCGTATCAAAGATTGTGAATGACTGCTTGGTCAACGGCTTCATGATGGATACATGATCGAGTTCCTGCAACGCCCCCATGCGGAATTGTTTTCGCGGTGCCTGTCCCCCGATGACGACGAGGGGAACCTGATTGCGAAAGGCATTCGCAACACCCGTAACGGCATCGGTGACTCCGGGTCCTGCCGTAACAGCAGCTACACCCGCAGTCCCCGTCAACCTTGTCCACGCCTCGGCTGCATGCACTGTCGTCTGCTCGTGTCTCACATCGATAATCCGGATACCTTCATCAATGCAACCGCTGTAGATATCCATAATGTGACCCCCGGCGAGGGTAAATAAGTATTCCACGCCCTCCTGTTTCAACGCCTTAGCTACAAGTTGTCCACCCGTCAGCATCGCCATTATTTCCTCCTTACCGGCTTTGAAAATGTTCACGTTCTGTTAACTTATATTAGTACATCACATTTCTGCATTTTACAAATGTGATTTCTACGACAAAGATCAATATTCCTCCTTGACATTATTATCACTGATATGAGTATCATTCATTTTAAAATACAAAGAAGAATTGCATAAAGAATTGAAAAATACCGATTGTCTGCCTGTTACCCAGTGGCGATTCTCCATAGAACAAGAAGATATAACTGAGCAATTATCTAATGAGTTTGGCATCCTGCCTTTGATGTCAAAGATTCTCATGAGCAGGAATATCGTCAATCTCTCAGACGCCAGAAAATACCTGTTCCCATCCTTGAACGATCTTCACAATCCCTTTCTCATGAAGGACATGGATAAAGCCGTTCGTCGTGTCATTCAGGCGATTCAACGTAAAGAAAAGATTGTAGTCTTCGGTGATTACGATGCAGATGGCATAACAGCGATCGCAGTAATGCTTAAATTTTTTCGTGGACTCCTTCCTGAAACCGATTTTTATATTCCCGATCGTATTGGAGAAGGCTACGGACTAAACCATGGCGCCATTGATCTCTTGAAAGGCCGTAAGGTAGATCTGATAATAACCGTTGATTGCGGCGTCTCAGATCTTGAATGCGTAGCTTATGCATCAACATTGGGAATTGATACGATTATTCTTGATCATCACGAAGTACCGGAACTCCTCCCGGATGCTGTCGCTGTTATCGATCCTCATCGTCCCGACTGTCCTTTTCCATTCAAGAATCTTGCCGGCGTAGGCATAGCCTTTAATTTTCTGATCGGACTGAGAGGAAAACTCCGCCAGGAAGGATTCTGGAACAACAGGACGTATCCCAACCTGAAAGACTATCTGGACCTTGTCGCCCTGGGCACAATCGGGGACATATCTCCCCTCGTTGACGAGAACCGGATCTTTACTAAAATCGGTCTTGACTTGATTACTGAGGACAAACGCGTCGGTCTCAAGGCCCTGAAGGAAATATGCGGTATCGACACGCAGGTCATGGATACCAATAAGGCGTCTTTCTGCCTTATTCCCCGCATCAATGCGGCCGGTCGGGTTGGTTCTCCGAGCGAGGCGGTAAAGTTGCTTCTTACCGAAGACCTTACCGAGGCCAGGGATATCGCGCGAGTTCTTGACGGCTATAATCGCAAACGCCAGGCCATTGAAAAAACTATCCTCCATGAAATACTTGAGGAAATCTCAAAAACTACTGACCCACATCTAAAATCATCCCTGGTCTTCGCCTCAACAAATTGGCATCCTGGGGTAATTGGCATCGTAGCATCCCGCCTTGTGGATCGCTTTTATCGTCCGGCGATTCTCATCAGTCTCAGAAATGGCATTGGCAAGGGTTCAGGGCGAAGCATAGCCGATTTTAATATCTACCAGGGATTAAAAAAATGCGAATCACTGCTTCTCTCATACGGGGGACATCAATATGCAGCAGGTATTTCCATCCGCGAGGAAAATATCAATGAATTCAAGCATCTCCTTGAAGGGGTGATCAGGGAAGATATACAACCAATAAATATG
>DMAT01000059.1 GCA_003451635.1 Syntrophus sp. (in: bacteria)
GCCGGACTATATTGATGCCGGCTGGATGAGCAAGGCAGCAGGACAGCCCTGCTACAACCTCGACGCCTATCTGATGACGCCCGCGGCCATAGCGACCACCTTTCAGGGGCATATTCACGGCAGCTCCTTTGCCGTGGTCGAGGGCAACCGGGGCATTTTCGACGGAGTCAACGCCGAAGGCGAGTTTTCCACTGCAGAACTGGCCTTGCAGCTTGACCTGCCGGTGCTGCTGGTGGTCAACTGCTCAAAAACCACCCGGACGGTGGCGGCGCTGGTGCTCGGCTGCCAGGCCTTTGATCCGCGCATCCGTTTTGCCGGCGTCATTCTCAATCAGATTGCCACCTCCCGGCACGAATCGATTATCCGCCAGTCTCTGGAAAACTACACCGATCTGCCGGTCTTGGGGATCATGCCCCGGCTGAAAAAGGATATCTTCCCCATGCGCCACCTTGGGGTGACCCCCCACCAGGAATATGCTGAAGCTGGCGAGGCAGTGGACCGGCTGGCGGCTCTGGCGGAGATCCATTTTGATTTGGATGCAATCATCTCCCGGATGCGGGAGGTGATGCCGCTGCCGCCGGTGACCAGCGAGCAGATCCTGCCGAAGCTGACCATCGGGGTGCTCCGCGATGCTGCCTTTCAATTCTACTACGAGGAGAACCTGGAGGCCCTGAGGGCGGCCGGCGCCCGGTTGGTGATGATCGATGCCCTTCATTCCGGTGCCTTGCCCGCCGATTTGGACGGTCTCTATATCGGCGGCGGGTTCCCCGAAACCAGCGCCCGGCAACTGGCTGATAACAGCAGCTTCCGGCAATCGATCCGCGATCGCATCGACGCTGGCCTGCCGGTCTATGCCGAGTGCGGCGGCCTGATTTTTCTTGGCCGCTCCATCCTGCTCCAGGGGCAGGAGTATCCGCTGGCAGGGGTTTTTCCGGTGACCTTTGCCATCTCCGCCAAACCTCAGGCCCATGGCTATTCGGCTTTTACAGTGGAAAAGGCCAACAGCTTTTATCCGGTCGGCGCCCGGATCAAAGGGCATGAATTTCGCTATTCGACTGTCCACCAGTGGGATGGGGCACCGGAGGATCTGGTGCTCCAGATGGAACGGGGTGCCGGCTTCTCCGGGGGCCGCGATGGACTGGTCAAAAACAATGTCCTTGCCCTCTACACCCATGTGATGTCCTCGGGCACGCCTCAATGGGTGGAAGGCTTCATTGCCGCAGTGCGTAAGTATTCCGCAGGCAAACCCATCGCCGTATCCCTGGTTTGAACGGCATTCTCCCGCTCTTTTTTCTTCGTTTTTCCGGGTCTTGGTCTCTGCCCCATCAAGCTGGAGGAAACAGGGAGGGGCGATAAGCTGTTTTTGACATCCGCCGGACCGGGCTATATACTGAGGCCAACGAATCTTCTTTGCAAAGGTGTCACGATTTTGAAAAAACAGTTGGTTGCTCTTGCCTGTCTCGCTGTCCTCCTGCCTCATGCCGCTGCCGCGGCCGATGGCGCCAATCTTTCCTCCCCTTTTTCTCTTCTGCTCCTTGCCGCAGGGGGCCTGCTCGTCGCTGTTTTCTGGCTTTGGCTGCGAAGACAGCGGTTGCTCAAAGACAAAAAAACTTTGATCGCCCGTTTGCAGTTGGCCGAGCAGATCGTGGATCAAGCGCCTCTGCCCATCCTTCGCCTCAAAACAGATTTCACCGTCATTGAGGCCAATCGATGCGCCTCCGCCGATGATCGCCTTAGACTCATCGGTGCCAACCTGCTCGACCTGCAACCAGAACTGGCCAGCCATCCCATTGTTGCTGCCTGGCAATCGGCGAAAGGGGAAAAATCCCCGGTGCTTCCCGTCCTTTTACCCGATCCAGAAGAACAGGAGAGCGCGGACAATGGCGCTCTGACCCAGATCACCATCGAAGGCCAGGAGCAGATCCTCTGGTTCGGCACCACGCCGGGCAATAAAAAGCAGCTTCAGGCGGCCAGCAGTGCGGCTACTCAGGCCGAGGAGTCGGCCAACCGGATGAAGAGCGAGTTTATCGCCAACATCAACCACGAGGTCCGGACCCCGATGAACGCCATCATTGGGTACACTGAGATGCTGGCCAATTCCGAGCTAGGTCCCAAGGAAAAGCGGTTTGTTGCCATTATTCACCGGAGCAGCATGGCGCTTGTTTCTATTTTTAACGATATCATGGAGTTGTCCAAGATCGATTCCGGTCGGCTGCAGATTATGGTCAGCTCAATCCGCCTGCCCCCGATCATCAGCGAGGTCGAAGGATTATTTAAGGATCTGGCTGAGGAAAAGGGGATTCGACTGCATTGCCGGATTGCGAAACATCTGCCCCAATCCTTTATTCTCGATGGAGTGCGGTTGAAGCAGATTCTGCAAAATCTGGTCAGCAATGCGGTTAAATTTACCAATGAAGGCTCTGTCGAATTGCTGGTGGAGGGCGATCCGTCTGCGGAAAATGAAGATCGTTTTGATCTCCGGTTTACGGTCAAAGACACCGGAATAGGTATACCGGTTCGGGATCAGCAAAAGATTTTTGAACTCTTCCGGCAACGGGAAGACGCCAGCACCAGACAGTATGGCGGGGTTGGCCTGGGTCTGACCCTCTGCAGCCGTCTGACAAAGATGATGGGCGGTCGCATAGAGCTGGCCAGCAACGAAGGGGAGGGCGCCCGCTTTACCGTCTTTCTCTACGGCATACAGCTTGCGCAATCGGCCCCGGATGAGCTGGCATTTAACCGGGACGCAAAGAACCCTGAGCAGGAAAGAAAGTTGTTGGTGGTTGATGATGTTGATTTGATCAAGGATGTTTTTGTCGATTTTTTCCAGGACAGTCCCTACAAGGTGCTCACGGCCACCAACGGCGACGATGCTTTGTCCCTTGCTGTTTCGGAACAGCCTGTGGTCATTTTTATGGATCTCAACCTGGCCGGTAACGACGGCCGGAGCGTGACCGAGCAGTTGCGGCAAACGGCTGAAACCGCCTCGATACCGGTGGTCGTGATGACCGGCGAGATGCTGGAAGAAGCGGATTACAAGCCGTTGTTCGATGATTTTCTGCAGAAACCTTTCCGGCTGGAAACACTCAAGGATATCGTCGTCCGCTATGCCCGGACCTCTTCAGGGCACGGGCCGCAATCGGCTACGCATGACAGCTCTGACGGAGATGAACGGCTCCTGATTATTCGAGTCGCAAGCGTATGGAATACTGATCTGGAATTACTGCGGCGCCAGGCCTCTCGTTCCGGTAGTTTGGCGGATGCAGCCTCCCTGGGCATGGCCATGAAAGAGAGGGGCTTGACGGAAAATCAACCAATGCTGGCTGAGCTGGGGAATGAATTGATGCACTACGCCAATGAACCCAATATTTTGGGTGTGGATCGCCTTCTTTCCAGGTTGTCCAAGGTTATGGACCGAAAAGAGCCATGAATACTATTAAAAAGCCCCTGATTTTCATCGTCGACGATGTGCCCGAAAATATTCAGATCGCCATGTCGCATCTGAAGGAACTCGACTGCGACTTTGCCTACGCCACGTCCGGTGAGCAGGCCTTGGAGCGGATTGCCGCCACCAGCCCCCAGTTGATCCTCATGGATGTCATGATGCCGGGAATGAGTGGTTTCCAGGTCGTGGAAGCGCTCACCCGGAGCGAGAAGACCTGTTCGATTCCGGTGATCTTTCTCACTGCCAGAGCAGAATCGGAGGATGTGGTTCGCGGTTTCAACCTTGGTGGCGTCGACTACGTCACAAAGCCGTTCAAGGGGGTGGAACTGCGCTCACGTGTCCGCAACCACCTGGAACTGCATGCGTACCGGAGCAATCTCGAACGGTTGGTGGAGGAACGGAGCCGGGAGGCGGAATTGCTCAAGGATGTTATCATTGAGGCTATGGGTGAGTTGGCGGAGTATCGCGATCCCGAAACCGGTAGTCACATTCATCGCACCCGTGCCTATGTGCAGTTGCTTGCCGAAGCACTGGTTACCCAAGGGCATTTTCTTGAACTCTTGTCCAAGGAATACATCGTCTTGTTGTGGAAGTGTGCGCCGTTGCACGACATCGGCAAAGTAGCCATTCGTGATTCCATTCTGCTCAAACCCGGCAAGCTCACTCCCGAGGAATTCGAGGATATGAAGATGCACGCCCAGTATGGCGAAGAGGTTATCGCTAATCTTGAACAGATGGCCGGAAAGCCGACCTCCTTTCTCAGTTGTGCCAAGGATATTGCCGGCAGTCACCACGAGAAGTACGACGGCAGCGGCTATCCGCGGGGGCTGGCGGGTGACGCAATCCCGTTGGCCGGACGGATCATGGCCATTGCCGATGTCTACGACGCCCTTATCTCCAAACGGGTCTATAAAAATTCCCTGTCCCACGAAGAGGCCATGGCCATCATGCTCGAGGGCAAGGGAACCCATTTTGACCCGATCCTGATCGACGCCTTTTTAGTGGTGGAGCCTCACTTTCGGCAGATTGCGGCCAATAATCTCGACTGACAGCGAGACCGACCGCCTCTTTCCTTTTTCTCAACCCGACAATCATGAAAAGTTACTTCAAGGAACTTTGGTTTGATGTGCCTACCCGGCGCGCCTTCATCAACATCACCCCGGAGGTGGAGCAATGCCTGGCTGAAAGCGGCATTCAAGAAGGGCTGTTGTTGTGTAACGCTATGCATATTTAGTTACACCGACGCCCTTCCTTCTCGCCTGTACGATAACCTGCCTGAATAAAAGACATAATCATATTTTTGAAGACAGCGGCGACATCCTTGCCGAAGCCTAGTCCACCAAACTTCCCACCCCGCCTTCATCTCTGGCAAAACAGCCAGGTCGCGAATCATAGGGCAGACAGGCCCTATCATTTCACGATTTATCGCTCTACACGGTGGATTGCCCAGAATGGGCTTGGCTGCAAATTGGAAGGCAAAAAAGTAATGAATGGTTGACCTTGATCTTTTTGAGATGTTTTTGGAGTATATCTAAAATTGGTTCTAAAAGTTTCATGACCCGAGGGGATTTCGTAGTCCCCTCGGGTCACTTATTTCTTCGATAGAACTGATAATTTACTAGAACCTTGGAAACATAAGTATTTGTTTCGCGGATGTCGGGAATCTCTTTTTTAACTTTGCCTGGTCCGGCGTTGTACGCCGCTAGACTTAACTCGACATCCCCGTTGTAGCTGTCGAGTAGTGAGCGCAGGTATTTCGTGCCGCCAACGATGTTCTCCTTTGGATCAAAAGGATCTGTAATCTGGAGATCCCTAGCCGTCCCAGGCATTAACTGCATTAAGCCTTGTGCGCCTTTAGGCGACACTGCACCGGGATCGAAATTCGATTCGGTCTTGATGACCGCCTTGACCAACAGCGGATCGACCCGGTGTTTCTTGGCCGTGGTCTGGATAAAGTCATTCAACGACCGGGTGACCGAATCGTTATCCTCCAGACCCGAACCTGATTTCAAAGGCACAGTTGATCTGCCGACAAGGACCTGTGGTTTGCTCCCTTTTCTTGACTTCGCCCCGAGCTTGCGCATTTCGCCGCCCTCGACCGGTGCGTAATAGAGTTCTCCTTTGGCGTCGATGTACGCAGTGACCCTCGCTCCAGTCGTATCCGGTAATGAAAACTGAAGAAGGAGCAGAAGGACAAAATGGATGAGGAGTTTCATCAGCCCTGAATAGCTCCTCTCTTGTTGATCCATGTTGATCCGTAACCTTGCCTTCTTAATCTGAACCGTGGCGAATTTGTAATTTTTTTTTCGATCTGAATCGGAGATTGAAAGCTGAAGAAGTCTACGAATATTCTTCTTCTTCAACATTCTTTTTAACCCGAACGGCTATATCGCTTTGACAGCATTCATTCCACAGTTCGATTATCGATGCCGGCCCGTCTTCCGAAAATATATGATACGCGAGGCTGCTATCACGGAGGACCGAAACAGAACCAAGAGGCATATTCAGATTCGAGAGTTGGAGTGAATTTGCTTTCTCTCTCAGCGGAGAAACGAGATCAACAAGATGAGCAATACTCCGCACCCCATACCTGAACTTGCTCATGACCACAAAACGGAGCAATGCCCAGGGTATCGTCTCCAATTTACAGGCAAATCGATTTTGCAGAAGGGCAATAGTGAGACATACTTTATCAATACGTCGATCTTTGTCGGCGGAGACCGTATCGAGGGCAGGAATCTCGAGCTCTCCTCCATTTATACGGGATAAGAGATCAACTAATTTTGTTTCTTGTGCTTCCGTAACCGATTGCATTGCTTTTGCAGATTTCATCTCTTGCTCAATATTCTTGCCACTGCCGGCAAGTACAATCACAAGTTTACCTAGTTTCAAGTCACGATGACTAATTTGCAATCCTCCATCCCACATAAGAGGTAACAACATCGGAAAGTTAGCTGGGTTGCTATCGAATTCATCAAGGAAGAGAATTGGCAGACGATCGACGACCTTCAGATTTCTCACCTCATCAAGAGGTTGTGTTAGATCATCGATAGAATGCAGGCTTGCCATATTAAAATTAACAGCCGTTGCATGCTGACTCTCAAGTTTTCGGGCTAAACAATGCACCATGTGAGATTTGCCGGAACCAGGCTCAGCCTGCATGATAATGTTCAGTGGTCGTCGAAGGGTATCATCATCTGCATACCTTTTGATCTGGTTGATGATTCGCAAGATATCTTGTCGATGTTGCCAATCAAGCGTAACATAGTCTCCAAGAAGGCTACGGCTTTGCTGGTAAGCTTCCGATATGTCAACATTCTCTGATGGAGGCGATTTATCTAAAAATGCACTCGCAATTTCTTGACGTGCTTTCTTGTAGCGTTCCTCCAACCCTTTCTTGTTTTTGCGGGAGGATATCATTCCTTTTTCTTCTATCATGATCATATCTCTTGAAATAAGCAAAAATGGCCAGAATCATTGATCTGGTCGTTCATTGAAGAACATGGCAAGTTCTTCATATCTTTCGTATTGAGGAAGGTAAAATGGTGAACGCCGAAGCGTCTTTTTTGGGATAGCAAACAGAGCGCTGAAAAAAACCGGCTCACCCCAACATGGGGTAAGCCGGAAAAGGAGGGTACAGGATGACTATATTTAAAGCATTTGTAATGCCAAACATGAAAAAACAAGCGCAGTCAGGATATAGTTCCAAATTTTTAGTTAGTTAAAGAAAAACTAAAGGTTGGAAGAAATCGCAATCCTTGTGCCCAGTTGAGTCTTTATTTCGTTTATTTTTGGTAGACCAACACAGCAAGAAATGATATTCACATGATAAATCAATTCGTTAGCCATGAGTACAGTTTGTTGAATCGTAAATGCTGGCTCTTCTGGATTGTGGATACTTTTTACCCAGCGCTCATAATACCAGTGCCGCAAGTCGTTTCATTTCAGAGAATATCAGCTCACAGCAGTGTTCGCAGTCAGGATTTCCTTGCTTGTTCAGTCTTCCGAGGCTATTCCTTCAGAATAATTGAGTTTTTTTAAATTGAAGTCGGAATGGGTAGGAAATACATTGAGTTAAGTTCCTGTCTCTTCCGCCTGTCAGTTTTTCTGCCCATTAGACAAAATAAATTTATATTGGCCAATGGGTTATGCATACGGGAATCAATGGGTAGCTCTTGAGGAGCGAATCTCCCACAGTTCTTTGCCCCACGCCTCTTTACCGACATCAAAGAGCGACAGGGATAAGCGCTGGAGTGTCGGGGTAACGCAGAATTCCCTGATAAAAAGCTCCACCTCAACGTCGGCAAGAGCTAAGGCCGATTTTAGGTCGCTTTCCGATTCATTCTCCCAGTGCATTGCCCGGAAAGCCAGGCTGCGGGCAACATAGGCGAAGCCACGCTGGCCATTAAGGCTGATGGAGGCGTTTAAATCGTCCACCGCTTCCTCCAAATTGCCCATGTTCATAAACGTCATGCCGCGCAGAAAGAGGAGATAATCGTTTGTCTGGTCATGATCCAAAGCACAACTGAACTCAACTGCTGCCTCGGGGAAATTACCGTTTTTGAAAAAAGCTAGTCCCAATGGAACATGGACCTTGCCAGCATCCATGCTCGACTTTAGAGCATTGCTGAAGTCGACAATGCTTCTCCCAAATTCGCCCCGGAGATAATGGTACTGTCCTTTCATAAATGCTGTTTTACTATTTTTCATGATGACACCTTCTGTCTGTAACGGGGAGAAATAAGATGGGCGATTCGCTACACCCACTGTTTGATTGAGAATTATTATTCTTGTATGAATAATTAATAACCATTGAGAAAAAAGTGTGCAATGAGGGGTAAGCGAAAGGAAGGCGTACTTATTGGAAATAGGGTGGTTGTTCCAGCCAATTACCTGAAAAAAATATTTTCAATAAAATTAAATGCATCCTGATATTCAAACAAAAGAGAGACAACATGAGCGAGACAATTATTTACGGAAAGCAGGGCTGACTTCATGCTACTCGCGCCCGTGAGGCGAATCCAGAGCATGTCTATTATGACGTGAAAATTGATGCAAGCCGGATGGACGAAATGTTGAAGCATAGTCGGGGCCAACGGAAGGTTCCGGTGATTGTTGTTAATGGTCAGGTGACCTAGGGTATGGTGGTTCTTGAGGGGGCTAAGGTTTCGGCGGTCGCCGATAGATAAATCGATTAGGTTGTTGATTGGTTAGAAGTTAAGAGGTAGGAATAACGAGGTCAATGTACATGAAAGATGGTGGTAGACTTTGCTTTCTCGAACGATATTCATTTGGGGAGTACTGAAAGCAGGTCGGGCAAAGGTGACAATTCATAAAGGGATGCGGATGGCGCGGCTGCGAGCCCCTTTATTTTGCTTGGGACGATGATGAATGGTGAGTTTTTGTTCATGATGCTGATAAAATTGAAGCTGAGATTACCGGGCACCTTGGATTGAGATGACCGAGTCATTCTCTGTTGCTTTGCAGACCCTGCATGTGTAACAAGAATTATCAGCAGGGGAGATGGGACGGGTAGAGGATGTTGGGTGTATCTTTCCGTTATTATGTTAAACATATATTCATTGAGGCGTTTTTTTCTGTGTCAAGCGTCATGCACAGCACTGCCTCGGTGTTTATCAACGACCATGAATCCGGCCAACATCACGATTACGAACAATGGCTGGAGCAATTGGCCCGGCACGATTCGGACATCCAGTACCGCCATAACACGGCTATGAGTATAATTTCTACAGTTTAACCTTTCGTTTATCTATTTGTAATACAAGGAAATAATGAAAACTTACCGTAAGGAACTCTGGTTTGATGTGCCTACCCGACGCGCCTTCATCAACATCACCCCGGAGGTGGAGCAATGCCTGGCTGAAAGCGGCATTCAAGAAGGGCTGTTGTTGTGTAACGC
>DMAT01000067.1 GCA_003451635.1 Syntrophus sp. (in: bacteria)
CCCGGGACCTTTACCTTTCCCCGGGAGCTATTTTACCATACAGCGCCTCCACGGGATGCTACTGGCGGCGCTGCCGGTTCTGTCCGGAGAAGGCGGAAGGGAATCAATATCGACCCCTGCCGATAAAAAAAGTCCTCGCCGATCTGGAGCGTCTCAAGAACGAAACGAATCCCCTCCTGATCCATTTCCTCGACAACGCCGTCAGTCCGGCCTTGCTGACCGCCCTCGCCGAACAGCGGAACAGCATACCCTGGTATGGTTTTGTCCGGATTACGGAACAATTGGCGAACCCAAAATTATGTCGCCGTTTGCATGAGGCTGGGTGTGTCATGTTGAAATTGGGGCTGGAATCTGGTGATCAGGGGGTTCTCGACGCCCTGGAGAAGGGCATTGACTTGGAAGCAGCCTCCCGGGTACTCCGGAACCTGAAGGAGGCGGGTATCGGGACCTATGTATATCTCCTCTTCGGAACCCCGGCCGAAGACCGGGCCGCCGCCCGCCGCACCATGGAATATATAGTGGAAAACAGTTCCTCTATAGATTTTCTCAACGTGGCGATCTTTAACATGCCGGCTTATGCCGCCGCCGGTGATCTTGTGACCCGGCCCTTCTCAACGGGAGATCTTTCTCTCTATACGGATTTTGAACATCCCCAGGGCTGGGACCGACGGGAGGTGAGGAGCTTTGTCAATGGTGAGTTAAGGAAGCATCCGGCGATTGCTGCCATCCTTAATCGGGCGCCCCGCATTTTTACATCCAACCACGCCCCTTTGCAGTTGCTTCAAGCTGCCCCTGCTATTTGAAAATGATCCGCCATGCCTTTTCCTTGTCGAAACCGGCAATCCGTCCCTCCTTATAATGCAGAACGCCCGACTGATCGAGTTCATGGAGAATATCCTCTATCTCGCTATCGTCTTTCCCGGTGAGGGACGTCAGTTCAGAAACGGGTTCCAAATCTTGGGGAAAAGGATCGTTTTTCAGAAAATACACCATCAGGATCAGGCGGAGCCAGGAATGGGTTGTATTTTCGATGACTTCATTGCTTTTTTTTATTCGGTGGGAAAATTCCTTGAGCATGAGGAGAGAGGCATCGTCGCTCTCTCTCAGCAGGCTTCGGAAAGTACCCCCGTCTATTACCGCCAGCTCCGCGTCCTCGCTTGCCTTTGCCGAGGCGGTCCTTTTGGCCTCGATAAGCGCCGCTATTTCACCAAAATAATTGCCCGGCCCCATGTCGGCCAAAATTTTTCTTGTCATCCCTAACGTCTTTTCCAGTTGTATCCTTCCGGACAGAATGTAGAACATCTCGTTGCTTGCATCGCCTTCATGAAATACGTAGGTATTCTTGGGATATATGTGGCCGAACTTATGGAAAAGCCTCTCATCAGTGGTCAACCATTTTTTGCCAGGCTTGAAGAAGGCCTTTTGCAGGAGGATCAAATCCCTTCTCATGAAGGAGGCCATCAGCTCGGCGCAGAAAAGCAGGATCAGGGCGATGTAGAATACCCAGATCACAAGGATGACGACAGTTTCCAGGGAACCGAAAATCACATTATAGCGGGTATAGTTGGCGACATACCAGGCAAAAAAATGCTTGGCAACCTCCATGAGTGCTGAAAAGATCGCCCCCCCCGTGATGGCAATCCCCAGAGGGATTTTCCCGGTGGGGATAACTTTATACAGAATGGTGAAAAATAGTACCGTGACCAGGAAGGGGATGGCATACTGGAAGAAAGCGCTCTTAATCATGGGAAAGTTCTGGAAAACAGTTTCTGCGAGCAATGGTTGTTTGGCGAGGAGTGCCATTATAGAGGTAACGACAATACTGGCTACCGCGACCGCCCAGGCGGCAGGAATCATGGCAATGGCAAGAAGCTTCGATGCCAGGTAATTCCGGCGGTCGTGGGAATGGAAGATCATGCTCATGGCTGTTTCAATAGCCCCGAAAATCATGGAGGAAAACCAAATCAGGGTGATAATTCCGACCCAACCCAGGACGTGCTTCTTTTCCTCCATGCCGCCAAGCTGTTCAAGCAGGGGGCCGGAGAAATAGGGGCTCAATTTTTTTACACCTTCCAGCATTTCGTGCTGAATATGAGGAAAGGCGCCAAGAATCTGATTGACCATGATGATGGTCAAAATGAACATGGGAATAAAGGAAAGAATGGAGTAAAGGGCAATGGCCGCCGCCTGGTTTGCGTTCCCGTTCTTGTCGAAGTTTACGACGGCGTCCACGAAGACGTCCCATCCCCCCATGAGGCGGACCCTGCCTCGGGAGAGCCACTCCTTGGGAGCGAGAATCTCGGCGAACCTTCTATGAGAGCTTTTATCGGTCATTTTTGTAAGGATTCCTTCATTGAGTTCTGCCTGCTATTCTTCCCTTCAGATCAAGTCTATAACGGCCTTCAGATCCGGAGCAATCATGGCTTTGTGAGGTGGCTGTCTCTTGCCGCTTGACCTTTCGGGACCAGCCCCGGGTTGTATTGCGTCGTAAATGAGTTTACCCCGGCGCTGTTTATCGCCGTTTACTGCCATAAAGGTCAAGCGAAAATTGAGATCTGGTCCGCCAGGCCATGAAGGCCGTTCATAATAAATGTTCATCCCTTTGCATCCCCACTTTATTTTTAGTTCTAAATCGGTTATATGGCGAACGTTCAGGTCATCGAAAGACGCCGGTAATGAATAGGTAAATAATGAGGGTGATTATGATGAGATTCAAAAAAACTACAGCAGTGGTCTTGTCGTTGTTTTTGCTATTGATTGGAGCGGCGGCTGCGGTTGCCGCAGAGGCCGTGCCGATGGAAGAGACGAAAAAGGTGGAACAGAAAGCTGGGGAAGTGCGGCCGACGACCGATTTGACGGTAAGCGTCCTGAGCGCTTATATATCCAAGGGCGATGAACTGTCCCGCAACAGCATTGTCATTCAGCCCCAGATTGTGCTTGGTTACAAGGGTTTTTCCCTTAATGTCTGGGGAAATCTGGATACGCGGCCCTATCTCGCCGAGACGTCAACCTACAAGGGAGACAAAAGGCAGAACTGGACGGAGACGGATTTGACCCTTGCTTACAATCGGTCTTTCGGGATCGTGAACACAGGGATTGCCTACGCCTATTTCGGAAACGCCGCCTATTGGAACTCAGACAGCACCGGCGCTGGACCTGACCAGAAAGATGACCAGGAGTTCTCCCTGTCTCTGGGTTTGAACACGATCCTTTCTCCCAATCTCAAGGTGGCGCGATCCTTTGACAGCACCCAGATCTGGTATGTCTTGCTGGGTATATCCCACACCTTCGAGATCAATAAAGTCTTCGGTGTGAGCCTTGCCGCCTCTGGCAGTTACCTCGTCAGCCAGGATGACAACCGTCTGAAGATCAACAGCGACGGAACGGATAGAAAGGCGGATGGTTCGAGGAACGACCGGTACAATAATTTCCACGATGCCGTGGTTTCGTTAAACCTCCCCGTCAAGCCGACTTCGTATCTGACAATTACCCCCCAGCTCTCTTATGTTTTTCCCATGGGCGACGATGCGAAATATGACATGAAAAGCAGGAGCATGCAGTTTGATACGACCTTTGTGGACCGTCAGAACGCCTATCTGGTAGGCGGGGTGTCCGTGCAACTGAGTTTCTAAGATCAATGATAGGGGCGGCCGTTGAAGGGGAGAAAAAAAGCTCACTAGAAAGGTCGCTCTGAATTCTCTTGAAGGGGGAAATGAAACACCCGGCCTGCCCCTCTAAAGGAGAGACCGGGTGCATGGGTTTTTGCGAAGCAGAAATTATTTTGTGAGTTTCAGCTTTACGCCTTCCAGAGGAAGCTTTAAATTGACCCCCTGCGTTTTGGCAATGAGTTTGATTAGAACCCCGTTCTGATTCTTCATCGTAATGACGCCGGTGCCTCCCGCAAGCGTGGCCTCCGCTGTGCCGGTGGTGTAGGTCCCGTTAAAGTCTTTGAGGTTTTTCAGGCCAAAGACATTGCCCGTTGCATCCGCACTGCTGATACCAACATCAACTACAGATAGCCCGCTAATCTTGAAAGGATAGTCTTTTCCCTGAAATGTTAAAACGCCTTTTCCCCAGCTATAGCCGATGCCGACAGCAACCTGCCCCTGTGAGAGTTTGAGGGTGGCGTCCGGCTTGTCCTGGCTGAAGGCCGCCCCGGAGATTAAAAAACACATTACCAGAACCATAACTACCAACCTTAGTGCACGCTTCATAAATGATACCCCCTTTTTTTGTTTGGGATCGTCTCCCGTTTGATCCATTGCCTGTCTAATATAGATTCCTCTGACTGTGGGGCACTATAAGGAAAGATGCGTTTTGTGTCAACAGATATGTGCCATCCCTACCCTGGTTCTGCCCATTGAGCCTGCCTCGTATCTCACTATTACTACTCAGATCTCTTACGTTATTTCACCATAGGGTGCTTCATTCAACGAGTTTGTTCTGGACGGCGTAAAGAGTGATTTCGGCATTGTTTTTCAGCCGCATTTTGTCGATGATGTGGCTCCGGTAGGTGCTGATTGTCTTGACGCTCAGGCAAAGCTGATCAGCGATGTCGGTGACGGTCTTTCCCGAAGCGATCATAAGCATAACCTGGTATTCCCGGTCGGAAAGCCTTTCGTGGATGGGTTTGGATCCGTCCTCACCCAGGTAATCGGTAAGTTTTTCCGCAAGGGACGAGCTGATATATTTGCCTCCCTGAGAGATCTTGCGAATGGCGGCGATGAGCTCATTAGGGGCGCTGGCCTTGGTCATGTAACCGGAGGCTCCCGCCCGGAGCGCCCGGATGGCGTATTGCTCTTCCGGGTAAATACTCAGGATCATCACGGGGAGCTTGGGTTTTTCCACTTTCAGGTCCTTGAGGACTTCCAGCCCGTTCCTTCCCGGCATGGAGATGTCGAGGAGGACAATGTCGTAATCCTTTTTCCTGATCAGATTCAGGACCTCCTGGCCGTTTTCCGCTTCATCGGCGACGGTCATATCCTGGGTGTCGGAAATGACCTGCTTGAATCCAGCCCGGACGATGGGATGGTCATCGGCGATTAGAATCTTGATCTTTTTCATGATGCGTCTCCTTTTTTGAGCAGGGGAATGGTTACGCTGACCGTCGTTCCCTCCCCGGGCTTCCCTTTGATGTTCACTTCCCCTCCCCAGTATTCCGCCCGTTCCCGGATGCCCAGGAGTCCGAAAGAATTGGGTTTGGTCATCTGTTCCCGGGTGATGCCCTTGCCGTTGTCTTTGACCGTAAGCTGGATCTTCTTGCCCGTAGCCTTCAGGGATGCGCTGACCCGGGAGGCCTCGGCGTGACGGGAGATATTGGTGAGGGTTTCCTGAAAGATCCGGAACAGGGACGTTGTCAGATCGGGATCGAGGACGATGTCCTCCGGGGCGAAACTGACCTGGCAGCGGATGCCCGTGCGTTTTTCAAATTCCTGCGCCTGCCAGCCGATAGCGGCAGTCAGTCCCAGATGATCCAGCATTCCCGGCCTCAAGGCCATGTAGATCCGCTTGAGGGTCTCCATGGTCATGTCGATAAGGCTGGAGAGGGACTGGGTCCGTTCGACCAGGGACGTCAGTTCCGGGGGGATCTTCTTCCCCAGGAGAATAATCTCCGTGTTGAGGGCGGTAAGGAGCTGACCGAGTTCATCGTGGAGTTCCCGGGCGATGCGGGTCCGCTCCTTTTCCCGGACGGACTGGAGATGGGCTGTGAGATTTCGTAATTGTATCCGCGAGTTTTCCAGTTCCGTGGCGGCAAATTTGCGGTCCGTGATGTCCTCATAAGTAATGACAATATTTTTTTCCCGCAGACTGTCCCCGATCCGGGCGGCGGTGACCATACAGTCGATGCTCCGTCCGTCCTTGCGGCGGCAGGGAAATTCGAGGGTTACGGTTCGTTTTTTCTCCAGGGCGCTGTAAAGGGCCTTGGCCATCCCTTCGTAGTCTTCGTCCGACCGGTAAAGAACCCGGGTGCTCATGCCGATGAGGTCCCGGGCCTTCCAGCCGAAGACGGTCTGGACGCCGTCATTGGCAAAGATGATCCGCCGGTCCTGCAGGCCGATGACGGCGTGGGGGATGGCCTCCAGGATAGAGGCCTCCAGGGCCTCCAGGGCTTCGAGCTTTTCCCGGGAGCTTATCTGTTCGGTGATGTCCATGGAGTTGCCGAGAACGGCCATTTCTCCCCGGAAATGGATCATTGTGACCGTTTCCATGATCCAGCGGGTGTCGCCGTTTTTGGTGATAATCCGGAACTCGTGGGGGGCCTTCCGTTTCCCCGAGAGCATGCTCTTGGCGTTTTTGCGGACCGTCGCCCGGTCTTCGGGATGGACAAGGCTCATGGAGTCCATCCCGACCAGTTCCTCTTCGCCGTAGCCGGCGTAAGCGGCGGCGTGATGGTTGACAAACTGGAAGGCCCCGCTCTGGACCACATATACCCCCGCCTGGGAGCTGTTGGCCAGGGTCTTGTACACCTCTTCGACCTGCTTGCGGTCCGTGATGTCCTCGTAGGTAATGACGATCTGTTTATCCGTCAGGGTGTCGCCGATTCGGGAGGCGTTGATCATGCAGACGATGTCCTTGCCGTCCTTGTGGCGGCATGGGAATTCGAGAGAGACGGTCCGCTCCTTCTCCAGAGTGGTGTAGAGCTTTCCGGCGATCTCCTCGAAGTCCTGCTCCGTACGGTAAAGGCGCCGCGTCCGCTGCCCGATCAGTTCCTCGGCCCTCCATCCGAAGACGGTCTGGACGCCGTCATTGGCAAAGATGATCCGCCGGTTCTTCAGACCGATCACGGCGTGGGGGATGGCTTCGAGGATGGATGCCTCAAGGGCCTCCAGTTCGGCAAGCTTGTTCCGGGCGTTGATCTGTTCGGTAATGTCCATGGAATTGCCGAGGACGGCCCGCTTGCCCTGATAGAGGATGGTGGTAACCGTTTCGGTGATCCAGTGGATGCTTCCATCCTTGGCGATGGTCCTAAAGACGTAAGGGGAGAAGCGGGTTCCCTTGAGCATGTCAATTGAGCAGGTTCTGACGATGTGCCGGTCTTCGGGATGGACGATGGACATGGATGACATGCCGAGGAGCTCTTCCCGGGCATAACCCCAGTAATTGGAGGTGTGCTGATTGACGAACTTGAAGATGCCGTCCTGGACGACATAGATGCCCATGAGGGAACTGTTTTCGATGGTCCGGAATAGTCCTTCCTCAAAGAGGCGGTCCGTTTCCAGCTTCTTGATCTCTTCAACGGTGCGGCGAATCTCCTGAACCTCCTTCAGGAGGGGGGTCAGGTCTTGCAATTTAGCGATTTTCATTCTCTCTCATTCCGGCTCCATTATTCCGGGTTTGATCAGGAAACCACGATATGGTCATTTCGTGTTGATGATGGCGTCCACCTTGTCCTTGCCCAATGACTGGATAAACTCACCCATCGCCCTTTCCATGACCTTATACCACGTCCCCTTGCTGATGTCCCTGGTGATGGTCATGCCCTTGGCTGCCAGCTCGGCAATTTGTTTCTCTTCGCTGTCCCGCCCCAGTTTTCGCTGGTACGGGGCGACTTCCGCCGCTGTCCTCAAAATCATGTCCTGGTCTTCCTTGGCGAGGGTCTGCCAGATCTTGGGGCTGACGGCGATCAGGGCCGGGGAATAGACATGCTGGGTCAGGGAGAGGTATTTCTGAACCTCGTCGAATCGCGATGAATAGATGACGGCGACGGGATTTTCCTGGCCGTCGAGGGATTTCTTCTGCAAATCTCCATACAGCTCCCCAAAGGGAAGGGCGACGGGATTAACCCCCACGGCCTTCCAGGCCGCCAGGTGGATCTTGTTTTCCATCGTCCGAATCTTCATGCCTTTGGCGTCGGCGGGTACTTGCACGGCCTTCTTCGAGTTGGTCAGGTTCCGGAAACCGTTCTCCCAGAAGGATAATCCCTTGAAGTTGGCCTTCCCCAG
>DMAT01000113.1 GCA_003451635.1 Syntrophus sp. (in: bacteria)
CCGGATCATGGCTCCACTCCGCCCGGGTCATGAGCCGATCCACCCTGAGGAGAAATTCGTCGAGGTGAAAGGGCTTGGACAGATAATCGTCAACGCCGTAAGAAAGGCCCTTCACCCGGTATTCCGGCTCACTCTTGGCCGAAAGGATGAGAATGGGCAGTTTCTCATCTTCGATGCGGATGTGACGGAGAACGGAAAGACCGTCAATTCCGGGGAGCATAATGTCGAGGACGATGAGTTGGGGACGCCAGTTCCTCCATTCCCGGAGACCCGCCATGCCGTCTGCGGCAATCTGGACTTCATAGCCTTTCAGGGACAGATTAAGTCTGATCCCTTCGGCAATGTGCATATCATCCTCGACGATAAGGATCCGCTTCTTTTCCGAATCTTTCAATTTAAATTCCCCTCATAAAACAAGGTCATGCCTTTCCGGCGGGCCGGGGCAGGTGGAGTATGAAGGCCGCGCCTTTTCCCTTACCATCACTCTCGGCAGTCATACCGGCCCGGTGGAGCAGGGCGATCTGCTCGACAAGGTAAAGGCCAAGGCCCGTTCCCTTCGCCGTCATATCATCTGTCTGCCCCACCTGGTAGAACTTGCGGAAGATTTTCTTCGTTTCCCCCTTTTCGATGCCCAAACCGTTGTCTTCAAATCTCACGTCGAGCCCTTTCTTATGGGACACAAACCTGATGTCGATTCGGGGCTGATCCGACTGGTTGTATTTGATCGCGTTGGTGCACAGGTTCATCAGGAGCATGTCGAATAACGGCAGGTTAAGCCAGTAAAAGTAGGCTTTTTTTAAGGGATTATGGACGGCGATTTCGCAGCCGCGAAAGAGGTCGGCGTTTCTTGTGCAGAAGGCTTCAATATTTTCAACAATATCAACATGAGTCAAGTCTTTCTGGTAGCTCTTTCCCTCGATGCGGGCCAGATCCAGGATGCGGTTGATGTTTTCCAGGAGGCGGTTCACATCATGAATCATGTAGTCGAGGTAGCGGAGCTGGTCTTCCCTGGGCAATTCGTACTTGGCGAAGGTATCCAGGTAAAGACGGAGGGAGGCCACCGGGGTCTTCAGTTCATGCGTAAAATTATTGATGAAGTTTCTCTGCATCCGGTAGAGCCGCCATGTCTTCTCGTTATAGACGAAAATGGTGAACACCCCCGTCAGGATGAGCCCGACAAGAATGGAAAGGACAAGGATGACAACCCATGTCTTGATCTCTAAAAACTGCGACGGGTCGAGGTTGTATTTTTTAATTATCCTATGTAATCCAGTGCTTACCTCAATGTACCAGTAGATGTAAAGAAATAGGGAGGCCGCCAGGGCCGCAATCGACAAGATAAAAATCAGGACTGGATGGAAAAACCATTTTACACGGTTCATAGGCGCTGGACGTTGCTACACCAGCGCCGGCCGACTGTCAACGGCGGATTGGGGCCGGCGGTCCATGGGGAATGTAAAACTAATGTAAAATCAGCGATTAGGACTTTCATTTCTCAGTAAACTTTTCTAAGAAGGACGCCAGAATCGTGAAGCTATCATAACCGAACCGAGAGGAGATTTTTATATGGCAACAGCCAAGCCCCCCGTCCACCCCTTGAGAACGCGCGCCAATGTCCTGCTTGCCGGCGTTTTTGGTCCTTTTGCCCAGGATGACCAGTATGGAAGCCGCAAAAACAATCCGATGGAACTATACCACAATCAGGTTACCCGTCTCCAGGGCGGTTTCTCCCTGCGCATGTTCCACCGTACCTTCGGGCTCCTGATGATTCAGGCTAATATAGATGCCCCCTGCACGGTTTTGGACTTTCCGGCGCTAAAGGATTTCATCAGGGAAATTAAGGACAACGATTATGACATCGTGGGAATCGGGTCCATTCTGACGAATGTCGGGAAGGTAAAAGAGATGTGCGACCTCGTCCGGCGTTACCGGCCGGAAGCGACGATTGTCGTAGGTGGTCACATTGCTGCCCGGGAAGACCTGCACCGGGTAATCGACGCCGATTACATCGTCAGAGGAGACGGCATCCGCTGGTTCCGTCAGTTTTTGGGGCAGGATGAAAAGGCCAGAATCAGTCATCCCATGGTCCTTTCCGGCTTTGGGGGCCGCCTGATGGGCATAAACCTTCCCCATAGAAAGGGACACACTGCCGCCATTCTGATCCCCTCCGTGGGGTGTCCTGTTGGTTGTAATTTCTGCTCCACCTCCGCCTTCTTCGGAGGGAAGGGCAATTTTGTCAATTTTTACGAAACGGGGGACGAACTCTTTTCCGTTATGTGCCAGATCGAAGAGAAACTATCGGTCCGTTCTTTTTTTGTCCTTGATGAAAATTTTCTCGTTCACCGCCGTCGCGCCCTCCGTCTCCTGGAGTTGATGGAAGAGCACGGGAAGTCTTGGTCCCTCGATGTCTTCAGTTCCGCCCGGGTAATCGAGTCCTATTCCATCGAGCAACTCGTCAGGCTCGGCGTGACCTGGGTGTGGATGGGCCTGGAAGGCGAGGACAGCACCTATCGGAAACTCAGCGGCGTCGATACCCGCAAGCTCGTGAATACCCTTCAAGATCATGGTATCCGCGTTTTGGGTTCTTCCATAATCGGACTCGAAGCACACCGGCCGGAGGACATGGACAGGATAATTGATTACGCCATCGCCCACGATACCGATTTTCACCAGTTTATGCTCTACACACCCAATCCCGGCACCCCTCTTTACCAGGAACATTCTGAGAAAGGAAACATCCTCTCCGAACAGGAATTACCCCTTGCCGACCGGCATGGACAATACCGCTTCAGCCATCGTCACAAGCATATTACAGAGGGCAGAGAAGAAGGAATCCTCCTTAAGGCGTTTCAGCAGGATTTCGAGGTGAACGGCCCCAGCCTGTATCGCCTCATCCGTACCATGCTGAAAGGGTGGCAACGCTATCAGGACCATCCGGATAAGTGTGTGCAAGATCGTTACGCCTGGGATACTACTCCCCTGAGGACTGCATACACCGGAGCTGTCTGGGCCATGAAAAAATGGTACCGGAAAAATGACGACATGAAACAGAAAATGAATGAACTGCTGAAGGACCTTTATCGGACCTACGGATGGAAGACGAGGTTGCTTAGCCCCTTCATCGGTTCCTATGCTCTGGCTTGCCTCATCCGTGAAGAGGGGCGCCTGAAAAAAGGCTGGGCCTGTGAACCTTTATCCTTCGTCAACAAGAACGCCGCCGCGCTGGCCCTGAAAAAAACCCGGCGCCTCCGTCTCGATGTCGCCATTCCCGAGAGATCGGTGGCTTAATCGCAAAGTCCAAACAAAGGGGTCAGGCTTACTTATTGACATTTCCATGCAAATGTCAATAAGTAAGCCTGACCCCCATTCCCGCTAGAAACAATTTAAACCAAAAGAGTTACGAAAAGCCATGGAAAAGCATTCAATCTGTTTGCCTTAAAGGTAATTTTTTGTTAAGAGTAAACCATATGGAAGAACTGAAGAAAAAAATCATGAATATTTCATGGTCCCGATCGAACAAATACTGAATACGTATCGTGAACAAACTTAATAAAGATAAGCGACAATCAGGAGAGGGAAAATGACCGATTATTGGGTAAAAATTAGCGAAAAAGAAGACGACGAGATCCGCCGTCACCATTATTTTGTGACAGCCAAAGATATCAAGGAGGCCAGAAAGGTTGCTCAGGAGTTCATCAAGCATTTCTGTGACGAAGACGACGAGCCTGAACCCATTGACAATGGTTTTGCCTTCTGCAACCGGGCGATTACCGTGCATATTGCCGATATCAAGGAGACCACCAGGGAAGAATTCAAAGAATTCCTCCTGAAAACGCACACCATCGACTGGAAGTAAATATTTATAGGGTTAGCGGCCACCCTTTCTGGTCTTTCCCATTTTTTTCTCCTCCACTGATTTAACTG
>DMAT01000125.1 GCA_003451635.1 Syntrophus sp. (in: bacteria)
TACAACCCAGGAGATCGATGAACTCAAGAAAGAGGGGGTAGTCAAGTCTTCCATAAAGGGGAAGGTGACAGATATTCTTGTGGAAGTGGGCGACGAGGTGATGGTTGGGGATGCCCTGGTAGATCTGGAGGCAATGAAGATGCATACCCACATCATTTGCGAAGTTGATGGGAAGGTAGCTGATATTCTTGTGGAACCAGGCGATGCGGTGGATGTGGGCGATACCCTGGTCATGGTGACCGTTCGCCGGTAAAAACAAACATTAACCAAAAAACCCCGTCAGTGGTGGGACCGGCGGGTTTTTTTGGTCAATCTATAGGGATCTGTTAAGGTACTTCGCCGTTGATGATACAATTTATGATCCCCTTTTGCAGATCCTCATCATAGCGTAGTTTTCCCCTCATCCTGACCGTTTTTTCCTCGCCTCTCTTTTTCGTTTCCATATCGCACCTCCTCTTTCTACCTGTTTGAGGCTATTGTATGGATAAAGCGAATATTTAACAATCGGCGTACGCCTCAATCTCACCTGCGAAGTTCTCTGAAGAATGCCTCAGTCTCACAAGGATCGGGCTATGGGATTTTGTCTTATGGTTTCAGCCTCCTTCTTCGATAACAAGGAGTAAATCGTCGACTTCGACCTCGTCGTTTTCTCTGACACCGATCGCGGTGATCGTTCCTGCCGCCGGGGCGTAGACGGGGTTTTCCATCTTCATCGATTCGATCTTCATGACCTCGTCGTCTTCATTGACCACGTCTCCCACACCGACGAGGACTTTCATGATTTTTCCTGGTATGGGCGATGTCAGTTCAATCTTCATGCTGTCGGCCTCCTTGCTATTAAATGATTCCCATCCCCTTGAGCACCGAGAGCATTACGGCGGCGGCGATGACCGAACCGATCTGCCCGGCGGCGTTGGCCCCCATGGCATGCATAAGGAGATAATTCTTCTTGTTGTATTTCTGCCCTTCCTTCATGACCACCCGGGCGGACATGGGGAAAGCGGAGATGCCGGCAGCCCCGATAAGGGGATTGATTTTGCCTTTGCTGGTGACATAGAGAACCTTGCCCAGGAGGACTCCGCAGGCCGTGTCCAGGCAAATGGCAATAAATCCCAGGGCCAGGATAATCAGGGTTTGGGTCTGGAGAAAGATCTTGCCGTCCATCGTCGCGCCGATGGAAATGCCCAAAAGCAGGGTGACGACATTGGCGATTTCATTGGCCGAGGCCTTCGTCAGCCTTTCCACCGCCCCGCATTCCCGCATGAGGTTGCCCAGCATGATTGTGCCGAGGAGCGGCAGGCCCATGGGGGCGATGAGACCCCCGAGAATGGTGATAACCAGGGGGAAAAGGATGCGAGTCGTTTTGGAGACCGATTTTCTTGTCGCTCTCATGACCACCATCCGCTCTTTTTCGGTGGTCAGGGCTCTCATGATCGGCGGCTGGATAACGGGGACGAGCGACATATAGGAATAAGCCGCAACGGACACGGCTCCTAAAAGATGAGGGGCATATTTTGCGGTTACATAGATTGCCGTGGGACCATCGCAGGCACCGATGACGCCGATGGCGACCGCATCCAGTTCTGTGAATCCCAGGGCGAGGGCCAGGCCCAGGGTGAGAAAGATCCCGCATTGTCCGGCGGCGCCCAGGAGGAATGTCACCGGGTTCTCCAGCACCGGACTGAAATCGGTCATGGCCCCGATGCCGACAAAGATCAGGAGGGGAAAGAGTTCCGTCATAATGCCGGCGTCGTAGATGGTTCTGAGGAAGCCGTGGGGTTCCATCAGATTAGCCAGGGGAATGTTGACCAGAATACATCCAAAGCCGATGGGGACCAGGAGCAGGGGCTCAAAATCCTTCTTGATGCCAAGGTAGAGAAGAACACAACCTACAATAATCATTACGACATTTGATAGTTGCAGGTGTAGGAAACCGGCGAGCAGGCCGGAGAATCCGTTGGCAAAGGCCTCTAGCATATCTTATTACCTTACTCTCCTGCCCTGCGACGGCAGGATATCGATTGATCGCTAATAATGTTCATAAGTTTAGATTCGTTACGGATGGTCTGATTGCATCCGTCGCGATCATGCCTTCTCCTCTTCCTCCTTTTTATAGGGGAAGATCTTTTTCATGAGCGCGATGACCGCGCTTATGATACCAAGGGTCAGCAGGGTTCCCCCCATGCCGACTACCAGCATGGTGACGCCGAAGGTCAGTTTGTCCATCTGAAATGCCTCGGAGTGGATTATTTTCTTCACCGGCTATATATGAAAAACAGCGCCCCCTGTCAACAGTAAGTAGCATGATGAATGAGTCCTGAGTCAAATACGTCATCTGCTGCCATTTCCAACCATGGTCTCTCCAGGAAAAAGCTTGCCATTTCTTTTCGGCTGTGTAAAATTCCCCCACACTATTGGTATTACAGGGATGGTTGTGTTCTTCATCCTTAATAATGGCTTGTTGTTGTGAAAAGTTTACCCTGAATCTTTCTTAATGAGGTCGCCGATGTCCCAAACCATGATTGGAAAACTTGCCTTTATTACCTGGTGTCTGTTTTTGTTTTATAATCCCGGAACAGCTATGGGGGAAGTAACGTCCATCCCTGCCGAATTCACGGAAATCCGTGCCGTCCTTCCCGACGTCCTGATGGATATCAGGTACTATACCCCCCACAATTTCGTAGGTACAAGGGTGGACGGCTACAAGGCGCCTAAATGTTATCTTACCCGTCAGGCTGCCCAGGCCTTGGCGGGCGTCCAGAGGGATCTGGCCGCATCCGGCCTGACCCTGAAGATATATGACTGCTACCGTCCCCAGAAGGCGGTGAACCATTTTGTACGCTGGGCCGCCGCTATCGAAGACACGCAGACAAAGGCTGAATTCTATCCCAAAGTGGACAAGAAAAACCTCTTCAAGGACGGCTATATCGCCGAAAAATCAGGACACAGCCGGGGCAGTACCATCGACTTGACGATCGTAACGATCCCCGCCGCACCACAGGAAAAATATGTACCCCATAAGAACCTCCGGGCCTGCTACTTACCCCATGAAAAACGTTTCCGCGACAACGGCATCGATATGGGTAGCGGCTTCGACTGTTTCGATGAAAAGTCCCATACCCTGAACAAAACCATCGGATCGTCGCCACGCCTCCATCGGGCTTTGCTGAAAAACATTATGGAAAAGCATGGCTTCGTCAGTTACGACAAAGAATGGTGGCATTATACCCTGAAGGGCGAACCCTTTCCGGACACCTATTTTGATTTTGACATCGAATAACCTAGAAACATAGATATCTTTCTGTTCTGCCTTGCTATTATTCTTGCTTAAGTTTTTAGCCCTTTCGCCCGATAATATGGTCAGACAGCAAAGGACTTCTTAATCTATGGATGATCCGACTAAAATCTATGAGTGTAACGAGGAACTGACGTCCCTTCGTCGTCAGGTGCAGGTCCTCGATGCTCAAATTGCCAATCTAACGGCGGAGAAGGACAAGAAAGACCAGACCCGGCGAGACAATGAGGCAAAGCTCCGCCAGATAATCGATCTGGTTCCTCATTTCATCTTTGCTAAAGACCGGAACGGCCGCTTCGTCCTTGTCAACAAAGCCGTCGCGGACGCCTATGGGACAACCGTCGAAAACCTGATCGGAAAATCCGACGCTGACTTCAACCCCAATCACGAGGAAGTGGAACATTTCCTGAGGGACGATTGGCAGGTAATCGACAGCGGCGTTGCCAAAATAATCCCTGAGGAAAAGATCACTGATGCCCAAGGGCGAACGCACATTCTTCAGACGACAAAGATCCCCTTTCATTTATCTTCAACCGGTGCAGATGCCATCCTTGGTGTTTCGACGAACATTACGGAGCGGAAAAAGGTAGAACTGGCCCTCGAGGAAAAGGAACAGTTTTTCCGGGCGATCCTTAACAATCTTTCCGACATGATCTTCATTTTCAACGAAGATGGCATTGTCTCCTTTGCCACTTCTTCGGCAACCAAAATCATGGGTTATCCTGATGATTTTTTCACAGGTCAAAATCCCTTCTCCCTTATTCACCCCGATGATCTGCCCGCGGTGAGCACTGAATTTAGAGCCGTGACCCTGTCAGTGCAGGATGGTCTGCCCACGGCATTTCGCTTCCGGAAGGCCGACGGCTCTTGGATGCACGTCGAGGCCATCGGTCAGAATCTCCTCGCCCATCCCTATATCCGTGGCATTGTAATCACCGCCAGGGATATCTCCCAGCGGATCGACATCCAGGAGAAGTGGTATGAGAGCCTCGCGGTAAACCGTGCCTTGATCGATGCAATGCACAATGCCGCCGTGCTGATGGACACGGAAGGCAGGATTCTGGCGGCAAACAAATTTGTGGCAAAGGCACTGGAAAAAGAGCTCCGGGAACTCGTAGGGGACAATTTATTTAACTGTCTCCCTCTGGAGTGGGTGCCAGTCTGGACAGAACATGTGCAGAAAGTCAAAGAAACGGGTCGCTCCTCCAGATTTGAAAGGATCATTAATAATCGCTATTTCCATAACGACATCCATCCAATCTTCGACAATGACGGGAAACTTATCCAGATCGCCATCTTTCAAAATGAAATCACCCGCTATAAAATGGCGGAGGAAAGGATTAAAGCGGAGCAGCGCTTCCTTAGGCAGGTTATTGACGCCGTTCCTGCCTTCATCGGCGTCAGGGATACTGATGGTCGTTATGAACTGGTTAATATCGCTGTCGCCAATGCCTACGGAACTACGGTAGAGAATGCAATCGGCAAAACAGACGAGGAGTTGCACCTTCCCGCAGAAGAGTTTGAAAGATTTCTGACCGACGATCGAAATGTCCTGGAAAGCAGGGTGGCAAAATACATTTCTGAAGAAAAAATGACCCATGCGGACGGATCCATCCACTGGCTCTCCACCTATAAGGTTCCCCTGATTGACAGCAAGGGCGACTGTTCCCGGATCCTGGCGGTTGCCATGGACAGGACGCACCTGAAAGAAACCGAGGAAGAAAGGAAAAAACTCCAGGACCAGTTGCTTCAGTCGCAAAAGATGGAGGCCATCGGCGCCATGTCCAGCGGCATGGCTCATGATTTCAACAACATCCTCATGGGCATCCAGGGTTTTATCTCCCTGCTCCTCTACGAGCTGTCCGCGGAGCACCCGCATCGCAACAAGTTGGAGAATATCGAACTTTATATCAAAAGAGGGGCAGAGCTGACGAGACAATTGCTGGGATTTGCCCAGGGCGGCAAATACGACGTTAAGACAACCAATTTCAATGCCTTTCTGGAAAAAAGCGCCGGGATGTTCGAAAGAACCCGTAAAGAAATATGGATTCACAAGCACTTCGAAGAATCCCTCTGGAATGTGGAAATTGACCAGGGACAGATGGACCAGGTCTTTCTCAACCTGTTCATCAACGCCGCCCAGGCCATGAAGGA
The DNA here is from genome assembly GCA_003451635.1 of Syntrophus sp. (in: bacteria). Taxonomy (GTDB): domain Bacteria; phylum Desulfobacterota; class Syntrophia; order Syntrophales; family UBA8958; genus UBA8958. Next base: position 5,450 of record DMAT01000125.1, read on the forward strand.
AGGGGGAAACCTCTACCTGGAAACACGGAATGTCGTCTTTCGGGAAGACGAATTAAAACCGGTCGGAATCCGGGGGGGGAAATATATCAGAATCTCCGTAACCGACGAGGGCGTGGGTATGGAAAAAGAGGTTCTGGTTCGGATCTTCGAGCCTTTTTTTACAACCAAGCCCAAGGGCGTAGGAACAGGGCTGGGCCTTGCCTCTGCCTACGGGATTATCAAGAACCATAAGGGCGTAATACACGCTTACAGTGAAAAGGGGAAAGGTACAACCTTCAACATCTATCTTCCCGTCTCCGACAAGGTCCTCCAAGCAGAGGAAGAACAGGAGCAACATCTCGTTGCCGTGGGAACCGAAACCATTCTCATCGTTGACGATGAAGAGATGAATATCATCGTCATAAAAGAAATGCTGGAGATGCTTGGTTATAATATTTATGCAGCAGGCAGCGGACAGGAAGCACTTGCCATCTATTCGGAAAGAGTAGCTGAGATCGATCTGGTGGTCATGGATATGATCATGCCCGGCATTGGCGGCGGCAAGACCTTTGACTACCTCAAAGGCATTAATCCCGATGTAAAGGTCATTCTGGCAAGCGGTTACAGCGTTAACGGTGAAGCCCGTTCCATCATGGAAAGGGGTTGCCGGGACTTCATCCAGAAACCTTTCCAGCTCCACGATTTAACAGGAAGAATAAGAAAAGTTCTCAACGAACCCTAGCAAGAACATCATTTGCCCATTCCCTCCTTCATGAAATCGCAGGTATTTTTGGTTGACAATACAAATGTTTTTTAAGATAGGTATAACTTATGATCATTCAACAGCATCTCTGGAGAGCATCGGAAGGCTGGAATCCGTTGTTTTCAAAGGAAAATCCTCGTGACGCGCAGCTGGTCCTTGTCTTCGGGTCGCCTCTCCTGTTAAGAAACCGGCGACTCGTCGAAGATATCAAAGAGGCTTATCCCGCCGCCATGCTTTTCGGATCTTCCACGGCCGGGGAAATTTATGGCGTGAGGGTTTTTGACGATACCCTGACGGCGACGGCGATCCATTGGGAGCATACGGGGTTGCGTTTTGCCAGTGAGATAATCAAGAATGCCGAAGACAGCATCACTGCCGGCAGAAGGCTCGCTGAACACTTCGACTACAAAAATCTGCGTCATGTCTTTGTCCTTTCCGAGGGCCTCCATGTGAACGGCAGTGATCTCGTCCGTGGTTTAGCGGAAGGCCTGCCGTCTCAAGTATCCATTACCGGGGGATTGGCCGGTGACGGCGACCGT